>JBFHGP010000026.1:0-21659 GCA_041583035.1 Flavobacterium sp. | reverse complement strand
TTCATCATCAAATCCCAAACTGGTTGGTCTGTAGATGTAAGGCTGCTTTTTAACATTTTGACGATGATACTTTGCGTAGCCGGAATCTCTTCTCCGTTGTTATCGACAGTAGTTACGTTGGCATCAATCCCGTCGGTACCAAACTCTCCTACTCGGTACACTTCGCCCCCAATGGTGTATTCGTAAGCAACAGCAACCACCTCGTTGTTATTCAACGATTGGTTGAGTGAAATATACCCTAATTGTGGATGAAAAGTGAATTCAGAAGAGGTTAGTTTTCGCGCATTTTCGAGCTTTACATAATCTTTACCTTCGGTCACCGGAATATTAAAACCACTAGCGATGGTATTGATGTTTCGCAAAGCGTCATTCAAAAAATTATTACCAATATTTCGCGGATCGTATTGGTTGTTGCTATTATTTGGCGGTGTATCGTTGGCAACATTAAAAAAACCGGGATGCTGATTGAGGTCTGTCACAATAGTACGGTCAATATTAGCATTGGTTAACCGTGATTCACCCAAATCTTGTATCGCCACGATGTTTCTTTGGTTGTTATTGGCTTGGTTAAGTCTGTTTTGACGATTGGTAATCCAAACCTCAACTCTTGTGATACGCACTCGACTGTTTACAAAAGGGTAATTTTCAAGCGCTTCGTCATATTTATTTCTAAAATATTGTGATAAGAAAAAGTGTCTGTTGGCATCATAATCAAGCGCAAACATTTCGAAATCTTGCACCATACCGCCACCTTCGGCAACAATGGTACGACGTTCAGAATTTTGCCTAGAAAATATACCCGTAACCGTGGTTGCGCCAAATTGCAAAGTAGATTTTACCCCAAACAGGTTATTGGCTCCACGCACCAACGAGTTGTTGATAGGCATGCTCACATTACCTACCTCCAAGGCTTGTAGAATATCATCTTCGCCCGGAGTATAGTTGAGCTTGGCCATTTGCTGCTGCATACCAAACTGTGATTGGGTATCATAGTTGATGTTTACATCTAAGTTTGTCCCCACTTTTCCTTGCAAACCAACCGAAATTTTTGGGTCGAATGACAAGGCAAACACCGAGCGATTACGAGGCGAAATCATCGGGTTGTCTTGTTTAGAAAAACGCACACCAAGATCTAACTCTACAGTTCCGCTTGGTTTGATATCGATAGTGTTGCCGCCAAAAATAGACTCAAATAATTTGGAGTTTACCGTGTACATCGGCAACATATCTAGCTCTTCTTCTTCGCTCAACCTGCCTTCGACAGCATTCATTTTTTGTCTAAAAAAAGCACGAGTATTGCGTTTCAAAAGCAATTCTTCGTACTCTTCACGTGTCAAAACGATAGGAAAGTTGATGTTGTAATCTTCGTATCTTTTTGAATATACATATCGGTCTGACTCTGGGTCGTATTCGTAAGATTCAATAATTTTGTCAATATCTTCGAGGCTTATATTTCCTCTCAATACATTTTCTTGTTCGGGTTCTTCGTTTTCGTCTTCATCATCAACCTGAGCAAAAACAGTAGCTGGCAAGCACAAGAAGAGTGCAAATAGCCATTTTATTAATTTATTTTGATTAGATGTCATCATCCAAATTACATGTTTTTCAGTGCTTGCTTAATTATCATTTCTGATGTAGCATCCGGATTTTCGTTTACTATTTTCTTGATTACCTTTTCGGCGGTTTTTCTATTAAAACCTAATACTTCTAATGCAGATAACGCTTCTTCTGTATTTGTATTGTGGTTAATCGTAGATAAATCTTCAAAAGCACCTAATTTTAACACCTTTTCTTGAAGTTCGAGCACAATACGTTGGGCAGTTTTTGGCCCCACACCTTTGATGGCTTTTAGGGTCGCCACATCAGCGTTGGCAATAGCTTGCATCAGCTCGGGCGGTGTAATGTAAGACAACATGTTTCGGGCGGTGTTTGCACCAATCCCAGAAACCGAAATCAACAGCTTAAATATCTGACGTTCAGATTTCTCCATAAAACCATACAATACCTGCGCATCTTCTCTAACCTGCAAATAAGTGTATATCAAAATATTTTCGTGTTGAGGCAAAAGCGAATAGCTATGTAGCGATATACTCACTTCATAGCCAACGCCGCCACATTCTACTACAATCTCAGTAGGCGATTTTTCTATCAATCGTCCTCTCAACAAGGCAATCATATTTTAGCAATTTTTTTGTAATCAAATTACGGTTACTTTTTGTTCTTTTTTCTTTTCTTTTTTTCTTCTGCATCTACCACAGCAACCGCAGTCATATTCACCATTTCGTCAACACTTGCACCAAGTTGAAAAACGTGTACCGCCTTGTCTAAGCCCAAAATAATAGGCCCGATAGAGGTTGCCCCGTTCAGTTCTTTCAACATTTTATAAGTTGCATTGGCTGCATCAAGGTTGGCAAATATAAGCGTATTTACCTTTTTGTCAACTAATTTAGAAAAGGGAAAATTTTCTTTTAACATTTCTTGATTCAAAGCAAAATCCATTTGAATGTCTCCGTCTACGATTAAATCTGGATAATTTTCATGCAAATATTCGACTGCTTTCTGTATTTTTTTTGGAGATTCTAACTCAGACGAACCAAAGTTTCCGTAAGACACCATGGCTGTTACAGGCTGCATTCCAAACATTTTTACGGTAGTTGCTGTCATCAAAGCGATATTTGACAGCTCTTCGGTGGTTGGGTTTGGGTTAATGGCTGTATCTGCCAAAAACATCGGTCCGCGTTTTTGCGTCAACATCAAGTTGGCCGATGATATTTTTTTCACGCCTTGCGCTTTCGGAATCATCTCCAATACTGGTTTTAGTGACGTGCGATAACTACGAGAATAGCCTGATAGCATAGCGTCTGCCTGATCTTCAAGAATCAACATCGAAGCAAAATAGCTACGGTCGCGCATCATTTTGCGTGCATCACTTAGGGTAATACCACGGCGCTCTCTACTTTTCCATATTTTTTGCGCAAACACCTCTCTACGCTCTTCTTCTGCATCAGATTTTGGATCGATTATTTCTACATCTGCATCAAAGCCCAACTCTTCTTTCAGCTCTACAATCACTCTTTTGTTCCCCAACAAAATTGGGGTAGCTATACCCTCTTCATGTACAATTTGTGCAGCTTTCAACACATTTATCTGGTCAGCCTCAGTGTAAACCACTCTTTGCGAAGTTGTTTTGGCTCTATTCATCAACAATCTGATCATTTTATTGTCGTTACCCAAACGGTCAGCCAGCTCGTCACGGTACTTGTCCCAATCAGTAATTGGTGCTGTAGCTACGCCCGAATCGATAGCGGCTTGTGCAACCGCCAATGGTACCTCTACAATCAATCTTGGGTCGAATGGTTTTGGGATAATATAATCTCTACCAAACGACAACTTGGTCTCGCCATAAGCAATATTCACTTGTTCTGGCACCGATTCTTTAGCCAAATCGGCCAATGCACGTACGGCAGCCATCTTCATTTCTTCATTAATTTTTGTAGAGCGCACATCGAGTGCTCCTCTAAAAATGTATGGAAAACCCAATACATTATTCACCTGATTAGGATGATCTGAACGCCCAGTTGCCATGATGATATCTTCACGAGTAGCGATAGCCAAGTCGTAATTAATCTCAGGGTTTGGATTTGCCATCGCAAACACAATCGGGTTGTCTGACATCGATTTTAACATCTCTGCCGACAATATATTACCCGTAGACAGTCCAATAAAAACATCAGCCCCTTTGATGGCTTCTTCGAGTGTAGACACTGGTTTGTCGGTCGCGTACTTGAGCTGTATATCCGACAATCTTTCGTCACCTTTTTTGAGCACACCTTTACTGTTGAGCATCAAAAAGTTTTCTTTTTTGGCACCAAGAGCCACGTATAAATTGGCACAAGCAATAGCGGCAGAACCGGCACCTGAAACTACAATTTTGAGGTCTTCGAGTTTTTTATCGGCCAACTCAGCAGCATTGAGCAAAGCCGCCGCCGAGATAATTGCCGTACCGTGTTGATCATCATGCATCACTGGGATATCCAATTCTTCTTTGAGGCGTCTTTCTATCTCGAACGATTCTGGCGCTTTGATATCCTCCAAATTGATTCCGCCAAAAGTAGGCGCAATCCTTTTAACAGTCTCTACAAACTCGTCAATATTGGTCGCATCTACCTCTATATCAAAAACATCTATTCCTGCAAAAATCTTAAAGAGCAAACCTTTACCTTCCATCACGGGTTTTGATGCCTCTGGGCCAATGTCTCCCAATCCAAGAACGGCAGTACCATTCGAAATTACCGCAACCAAGTTACCTTTGGCAGTATATTTGTAAACATTATTTACATCTTTGGCAATCTCCAAACAAGGCTCAGCCACACCAGGAGAATAGGCCAACGACAAATCGCGCTGTGACGATGTGGGCTTGGTTGGAACGATTGAAATTTTGCCAGGTGTAGGCTTGGCGTGATACAACAACGCCTCTCTTCTTTTGCTATCTTTATGCATATATTTTTATTTTTTTTAACAAACTGAACTCACAAAGATACAAAAACTAACCAATCTACATCAAATTGATTTTATTGATTTGACATTTATAAAGTTAGCGTCAAAATGGCATTGTTTTTGATTACTGTTAACACACACTAAAACTCCATTTATGAAAACCAATTTATTGTCATTAGGACTAATTTTGACTACCTTAATCGCTTGTAACAACAACCAAAAAACCGAAGCAACGACTACCGAAAATCAAGAAGTTAACGCTAACCCTGACCCAGCTCACAATGCCCAAAACTCACTCGACTGGGCAGGTAAATACACTGGTACACTACCTTGTGCAGATTGCGAAGGCATTGCCTATGTGGTAACGCTCAATGCTGATGATACTTTTGAAGTGAATGCTAAATATTTGCCAAGCGGAGATAATTTTGTCGAAAAAGGCAACATTATGTGGCACGATGGTACTATTGTTCATCTGAAAAATGAACAATTTGATCAAAAATATAAAGTTGTAGAAAACGCTTTACTGCATTTGGATGCAAATGGCCGAGTGATAGAAGGACAGATGGCAGAATTGTATCGATTGAGTAAAAAATAAATCGGTAATCTACACTTCCGAAACATTCTAAGCGATTGTATAGCTGTTCTGTGCCTAAAAATGGTTAACTTTGCCGCTTATTAGACACAACTTTGTAATATCATGCAAAAAAGTTTAAATATAGCGGTAGCTGGCGCCGGATTGGTAGGCACATTATTGGCTATATACTTAAAAAAAATAGGTCATCGAGTACAGGTTTTTGACAAAAATGAAGATATCCGAAAAATCACTTTTTCGGGTAAATCTATCAATTTGGCCATATCTACCCGAGGCTGGAAAGCGCTTGACGACATTGGCATTGGCGACAGAATACGCACCATTGCTATCCCGATGGACAAACGCGCCATTCACAAAAACGACGGCAGTGTAACACACCAAAAGTACGGCATCAACGGTGAGAGCATCTACTCTATCTCACGCGGTGGCCTCAACAGAATCATGATTGATATCGCAGAAGAATTTGGTGTAGAGTTTCGCTTCGAACAAAAAATTTGGGATGTAAATTTGAGTTCGCCCAGCCTTTTTATCGGTGAGACAGAGCGTGGTGACTGGACAGAAGAAAAATTTGACAAAATATTTGGTGCCGATGGTGCATTTTCAAAAATCAGAGGGCGTATGCAACGTCAAAATCGCTTTGATTATTCGCAACATTTTTTACCACTCGGATACAAAGAACTGAGCATACCAGCCAATGCTGACGGCACACACAAAATCGACAAAAACTCTTTTCACATTTGGCCACATGGCGATTTTATGTTGATTGCACTTGCCAACGAAGACGGCTCTTTTACCTGTACCCTATTCATGCCATTTGAAGGCGAAATATCATTCGAAAACATCAATACTGAGCAAAAACTACTCGATTTTTTTGCTACATATTTTCCGGATACCCAAACACTTATACCCGATTTGGTCACAGATTATTTCAACAACCCTACAAGCTCGCTAGTTACCACCCAATGCTACCCTTGGACGTATGATGACAAAATAGCTTTGCTCGGTGACGCCGCTCACGCCATGGTACCTTTTTACGGTCAAGGCATGAATGCAGGCTTTGAGGATATCACAGAGATGTATCGTCAGATAAAAAAACACGGCGATGATTGGCAGGCTATTTTCGAAAATTATGAAGCAGTAAGAAAGCCTAATGGCGATGCCATATCAGAATTATCTTACAGAAATTTTGTAGAAATGAGTACAAAAACTGCCGACAAAATGTTTTTGTTACAGAAAAAAATCGAAACACAATTTACAAGCATATATCCCGATCGTTGGTTGCCGTTGTACGACCGTGTTACCTTTAGCCTAAACCCTTATACCGAGGCTTTGGCGATTGGCGAGAAACAACGCGAAATCATGAACGAAATTATGGCTATCGATGGTATCGAAGAAAAATGGGATAGCGATGAAGTCATGCAAAAAATGTATCAATTAACCGAAAATCAATTCAATTAATGAGTTCAATAGTAATAAAATCTAGAGAAGAAATAGAAATTATGCGCGAAGCAGCCCAAATGGTAAGCAAAACTTTGGGCATGCTCGCAGGAGAAATAAAACCAGGCGTAACCACCAAAAAACTAGACCAACTTGCTGAACAATATATCAGAGACCACGGTGCAATACCAGGTTTTTTAGGTCTATACGACTGTCCTTGCACTTTATTAACCAGTGTAAACGAACAAATTGTACATGGTTTACCCACAGACAGACCGCTAGAAGAAGGCGATGTATTATCTGCCGACTTGGGGGCGATTGTCAACGAATATTATGGCGACCACGCCTATACTTTTGAAGTAGGCGAAGTAGCTCCCGAGACCAAAAAAATGCTCGACGCTACCAAAGAGTCTTTATATATAGGCATCAACGAGTTTAGAGCAGGTAACCGTGTAGGCGATGTTGGCTATGCTATCCAAACATTTGCAGAAGCCAAAGGTTATAGCGTAGTAAGAGAGTTGGTGGGGCATGGCATTGGTAAAAAAATGCACGAAGGCCCAGAGATGCCTAATTATGGGCGTCGTGGTCGTGGCAAAAAATTTGCTGAAGGAATGACTGTTGCTATTGAGCCTATGATAAATTTGGGCAAAAAAGAAATCAAACAACTCAAAGATGGTTGGACGATTGTAACGAGAGACGGCAAACCGTCTGCCCATTTTGAGCATGATGTAGCAATTATTGATGGTAAACCAGAAATTTTATCTACTTTTTACTATATCTACAAAGCCCTTGGTATAGAGAGCAACGAAGAAGACCAATTCAGACAACAAAAATTAACTGTTTGATTTTAAAAGATATTTTTGATAAGAAAATCCTCTTTGATGTATTTCGGAGAGGATTTTTTTATGTATAACAACACTTATTTATAGGCACGGATTACAAATCCGCGCCATCGGTTTTTTTTTATGTATAACACTTACTCAATTCTAACTAATTTGTGGTTTGTGATTAAAGGTAAGGATTGCAAATCTGCGCGGTCGGATTAATGTAATTTCAGCGTATTTAAATTAAATTATTTGAAAAAACAATTAATAATATTATTGTTTTTCGATAATTTATTTATCTTTGTCGATATTTAAAATCTATTAAAATGAGAAAAATTTTTATTCTTCGGGCGATTCTTCAGTTCATGTTATTTTTTATGACTATAGGCGGCATAACACTTCTTGTCATGGTTCCTTCCATTTTATTTATCTCTGACTGGAATTTACCTGTAAAAGTTGCAGGAAATCATATAGAGACAAACTCTAGTGGAGCAACAATAATTTTAATACTCGGAGCCCTTGCCTATCTATTTTATGTTTATGCTATCTATTTGCTAAAAAAAACAATTGACCTATTCATCAATAAACTTTTGTTTGACAATGAAGTAATCAAAAAACTCAACACAATCGGGAAAATTTTTATCCTTGTGGCTTTGATGACAAACATTCCTTCGTTTTTTTACTCTTTATTTTTCAATCAGCAATATAAACTTGACCTAACAGCTTATTACTCTGACTCAATGCTATTTAATATCGCTATAGGTTTTTTCTTTATGATTTTGAGTGAAGTTTTTAAAATCGCCAAGAACCAGAAAGAAGAAAACACCGTATTAAAAGAAGAAAACGAATTAACCATCTAATTATGAAAACGATAAAAATATTTGGCTGGCTATCGCACTTCTTATGGGCAACCTTAGTTTTACTTAGTATTTTTTTCAGTATTTTGGTCTACGGCACACTCACTGATGCTACAGACCAAAGCTGGCTGATACAATTTATGGGAAAAGATGTAGCCAACGACCAAAAAACATTATATTTCAGAACATTTGTTTGCCTAAGCTACGCCATATATTTGTTGTACTTTTACGCCATCATACTATTCAACTTATGTGTAAGAATGTTTGAAAAGAAACAGTTTTTTGACCAAAAAATCATTCAACGATTCAAAAAAATCGGTCTGATATTTGTCGCCAACTACCTTATGGCTTATGCACTTGGCAAGATTTTTACGATATACTCTGACAATACTGTGGCAAAATTGACAAACTTTTCTGAATTGGTCATCACAAAAATACAAACTCCACTAAGCGGCTTGATGATTGGATTTTTCTTTTTGGTACTCAGTAAAATTTTCAAAGAAGCCAAAAAACAAAAAGAAGAAAACGAATTAACGATATAAACCTATGGCAATCATTGTAAACTTAGACGTAATGTTGGCTAAGCGAAAAATGAAATCGCAAGACCTGGCAGAAAAAATAGGTATCACCACCGCCAACTTGTCGATTCTAAAAACAGGCAAAGCCAAAGCCATCAGGTTTTCGACGCTCGAAGCCATCTGCGAAGTACTCGACTGTCAACCAGCAGATATACTAGAATACGTTACAGAAAAATAAAACTAAAATACTTTTGATAGTTTGTAGAAAAAGAAGTATTTTTGCAAGCGATTTATAAAATTTAATTTTTAACATTATGAACAATTACGAAACTGTTTTCATTTTGAATCCCGTTTTATCTGAAACTCAGGTAAAGGAAACAGTAACTAAATTTGAAGAATTTTTAGTTGCTAGAGGTGCTGAGATGATTGCTAAAGAGGATTGGGGTCTAAAAAAATTGGCTTACGAAATCCAAAAGAAAAAAAGTGGCTTTTATCACTTATTCGAGTATCAAGTACCAGGTAGCGCTCTTAGAGAGTTAGAAACAGAATTCCGTCGCGACGAGCGCGTAATGCGTTTCTTGACTGTAGCTTTAGACAAGCACGCCGTAGCTTGGGCAGAAAGAAGAAGAGAGAAATTAAAAACTAAAAAAGCTTAATCATGGCAAGTATTGAACAATCTGCAAAAGGAAAAAAAGACGGAGATATCAGATATTTAACTCCGTTAAACATCGAAACTAGCAAAGCAAAAAAATATTGCCGATTCAAAAGATCAGGTATCAAATATGTTGATTATAAAGATGCTGATTTCTTGTTGAAAATGCTTAACGAGCAAGGAAAAATCTTACCTCGTCGTTTGACAGGAACTTCTTTGAAATACCAAAGAAAAGTAGCTGTAGCGGTAAAAAGAGCTCGTCACTTAGCTTTGTTACCATACGTAGGCGACTTATTAAAATAATCATCACAAAAAAACTTAGTTGTTGCCTCGCCAATGGCAGGCTAACTTCTAACATAAAAAGGACAACAACATGGAAATTATCTTAAAACAAGATGTAGAAAAATTAGGGTTTAAAGATGATATCGTAACCGTGAAACCAGGTTATGGTCGCAACTATCTTATCCCTCAAGGAATGGCTATTTTGGCTACTCCGTCTGCTAAAAAAGTATTGGCAGAAAACCTAAGACAAAGAGCACACAAAGAAGCAAAATTGATCGAAGATGCCAACAAAGTTGCTGAAGCAATCAAAGCATTAGAAATCAAAATCAGTGCAAAAGTTGGTGCCGGAAACAAATTGTTTGGATCGGTAACTAGCGCTGATATCGCTGAAAAATTGTCTGCTAACGGACAAGAAGTTGAGAAAAAATACATCAACTCTACTACCGTAAAAAGACTTGGAAAATACGAAGCTACTGTACGTTTACACAGAGAGGTAGTTATCAATTTACCATACGAAGTAGTTGCCGAAGCTTAATCGTTTCTCAACTCACATTTTCAAAACCGTTTTGTTACAACAAAACGGTTTTCTTTTTTTAAATCTGACAGAAAAAACTTAACTTGCTTACAAATTAACAACATGAAATACGCACGATTAACCAAAGAACAATTTGAAGAATTACACGAAGAATTTGCAAACTTTTTGGCTTCGCAGCAAATCGACAAAGACGAATGGGAAATCCTAAAAGAAAACAAACCCGAAATTGCTGAGCAAGAACTTGATATATTCTCTGACCTGATTTGGGAAGGCGCGCTACAAAACGCCAATTTTATCGAAAACTTTGCCAAAAGCCACATCTTTCTTTTTAGATTTGACGAGACAAACATCGATGTAATCATGATAAAATCGTTGAATGATGAGGTTAATTTGATTGAAAAATCTGGTCTCGAATGGCTCGGACAAAACATGTTTACGCCCGAAGTCGAAATCAGAACCGGAGCTAAAAAATTTGAAAAAGACAGAAACTACGAGTTGTTTGAACTCATCAAACAAGGCGGAATTTTGAGTCAGGGTGAATTATATTCGCAAATGTACGATTTGCTAAACAGTAAAAAATGAGCATCAAGCAAACATTAGACCAACTTCGTGAAGAGTTATCTGAGCATAATTACAAATATTATGTATTGGATCAACCGAGTATTTCGGATTTTGAATTTGACCAAAAACTCAAACAACTGCAGGCATTAGAAGACCAGCACCCAGAGTTTTTTGACCCCAACTCCCCTACGCAACGTGTGGGTGGCAGCATCACCAAAAATTTTGAAACCGTCATGCACGAAAACAGGATGTATTCGCTCGAAAATTCATATTCGAAAGAAGAATTGCTCGAATGGGAAAAACGCATCCAGAAAAATCTTGGTCAGGTAAATCTACAATATGTTTGCGAACTCAAATATGATGGTGCATCAATCTCGTTAACCTACCAAAATGGTGAATTACAACGTGCTGTTACTCGTGGCGACGGTTTTCAGGGAGATGATGTAACCAACAATGTCAAAACCATCCGCTCGGTACCTTTGAAACTCAAAGGTAATTATCCACCAAAATTTGACATCAGAGGCGAAATCATTTTACCGCTTGCAGGTTTTCAACAAATGAATAACGAACTGATAGAACGTGGCGAAACGCCATATTCAAATCCGAGAAACACCGCATCGGGCAGCCTCAAGCTACAAGACAGTAGCGCAGTGGCACAAAGACCATTAGAGTGCTTGCTTTATTTTATTGTTGGAGCCAACAAACATTTTAATACACAGTACAATGCACTAAAAAGTGCACGAGAATACGGTTTTAAAGTTCCTGAACAATCTGCATTAGTACAAAACATCGACGAAGTTTTTGATTATATTGACTATTGGAACACGGCACGTCACGATTTGCCTTACGAGATTGACGGTGTAGTTATCAAAATTAATGATTTGTATCAGCAAGAAGAATTGGGCTATACCGCTAAAAGTCCGCGTTGGGCAATTGCATACAAGTTTAAGGCAGAGCAAGCCATCACTACTCTAGAGAGCATCGACTACCAAGTAGGTCGTACAGGCGCCATCACACCGGTAGCCAATCTTGCACCGGTAGCGTTGGCAGGCACAATCGTCAAGCGTGCATCGCTACACAATGCAGACCAAATTGCCAAACTCGATTTACACTTTGGAGATAGTGTAATTATGGAAAAAGGTGGTGAGATTATCCCAAAAGTAATCGAAGCGATCACGGAAAATCGTGCAAAAAACGCCCAAGCAGTAACTTATATCACTCATTGTCCAGAGTGTAACACTCCGCTAATCAGGCACGAAGGCGAAGCACAACATTATTGTCCTAATTTTTATGGGTGTCCGCCACAAATTATCGGTCGTATCGAGCATTTTATTTCTCGTAAAGCTATGGATATTGACGGACTTGGCGGCGAAACTGTTGCTTTGCTCTACAAAAATGGTTTGGTCGATAATTATGCAGATTTGTACGAATTGCAAAAAGAACAAATTTTGCCCTTGGAACGAATGGCCGAAAAATCGGCAGATAATTTAATTAACGGCATCAAACAATCTGTAGCCATACCGTTCGAACGTGTTTTGTTTGCACTTGGCATTCGCTATGTTGGTGAAACAGTTGCCAAAAAACTGGCACAACATTACAAAAATATAGATGCATTGATGAATGCAGATTATGATGATTTGATTAATGTAGACGAAATCGGAACAAAAATTGCCGAAAGTATTCTTGTTTTTTTTGCCAACGAGAACAACCGTGCATTGATAACGAGATTACGAAATCACGGCTTACAATTTGCTGTTGTAGAAAAAGAAAGCACTCAAGTTTCAGACAAATTTGCAGGCATGACAATAGTAGTTTCGGGTAAATTTGAGCAATTTTCACGCAACGAAATCAAACAAAAAATTGAAGATTATGGTGGTAAAAACGGAAGTTCTATCACCGGAAAAACATCGTTAGTTGTAGCAGGAGCCGACATGGGACCAGCAAAATTAGAAAAAGCGACCAAACTAGGTATTCCTATTTGGAGCGAAGAAGAGTTTATTAAAAACTTGTCTTGAGGTTAATTTCAAGACAAGTTTTTAAATTTTCACATTAATCAATCCTCTACCTCTATAAACGGAAAGTTACCAAACTCTTTGGCCAATCCTTTGGTTTTGTAGGCATTTTTGTTATTGTTATTTGCAAAACAAATAATCGCCACAGTATCTTGTCTTACAGTAATATACGAAGTACGATTACCGCGCCACCAGCCGTTGTGATAGCTATAAATATCGCCTTCATCTTTAGGCTCAATCAATCGAAAACCTAGACCATAATTGTTCTGACCAGGTTTCTCGTAACTATATCCTCTAAAAATTTGTGTTTTGAGTTCTTTACTCAAAAAAGAGTCAGAATACATCGCCAAGTCAAACTTCATCATATCTCTAGGTGTGGTATAAATGTTTTTGTCGCCATAGGTACCATCTAGGTAATTCCAATGCATTCGCTTGTTGTTGCTGTAGTATGATTGGGTAACTTTTTCTTTTTTAGACAAATCGTCCATCACAAAAGTTCGACGCATCTCCAAAGGCGTTAAAATAAGCTCTTTCAAAGCTTTTTGAAAAGTTTTGCCCGTAATCTTTTCGACTATCATCGACAACAAAACATAATTGGTGTTTGAATAGCGAAAACGAGTGTTTGGTGTAAACTCTAGCTTGATATTTTTACTGCCTAATAAGTGTAAAACATCATCGTTATAAATGGTTTTTGACCTATCCCAAACGCCTTTTTTCTCAGTAAAATAACCGTAATACGGGATACCCGAACGATGATTGAGCAACATTTTTACCGTAATACTTTTGTACGGAAAAGTAGGTAAAATTGCACTTACTTTTTGATCCAAATCTAATTTGCCTAAATGCACCAACCTCATGATACTGGTAGCGGTAAGCGTTTTGCCCACAGAGGCTACGTGTATTGGTGTGTCTTTATCAATCTCTTTGCCTTCTTCGAGGTTACTATAGCCTTGGTAATCTTCGTAAATGATTTGGCCATTTTTAGCCACCAAAAATCCGCCCGAAAAATTTCCGGTATCAATATACGAATGAAAATAAGCATCGATAATTGCTTTTTTTTCAATCAAATATTTTGGTGTCAGCTTGGTACAAATTACCTCAAAAGGGTTTTCTTTGACAAAATTGGTACTTGTTTGAGCTTGCACATCTTTGGCACAAGACGTTGGTAATAAAAACGATAGTCCAACTATCGCAGTGTGTAGTAGATTACTTTTTCTTATCATGATAGCAAATATACGGCACTTGATAGTAAAATGTCAAGTTTTAAGCTGAGGTAAATATGTTAATTTTTACTTTATAAATATAAAAAAAACGACAACAAAAACGTATATTTACAGCATCAGAAATCTATAACACATGGAAAAAATCAATTGGCAAACAGCCATAGAATTTGACGACATTACTTATAAAAAATGTGGCGGAGTAGCCCGAATTGCCTTTAACAGACCCGAAGTCAGAAATGCTTTTCGTCCAAAAACCACAGCCGAATTGCTACGTGCCTTCTCTGATGCGCATGAAGATACTTCTATTGGTGTAATTTTACTTTCTGCCGAAGGTCCTTCACCAAAAGATGGTGTATACTCTTTTTGTAGCGGTGGCGACCAAAAGACCAGAGGTCACAAGGGTTATGTAGGCGAAGATGGTTATCATCGATTAAATATTTTAGAAGTTCAACGACTCATTCGCTTTACTCCAAAAGTAGTGATAGCAGTAGTACCTGGTTGGGCAGTTGGTGGCGGACACTCTCTACATGTAGTTTGTGATCTCACACTAGCCAGTAAAGAGCATGCGATATTCAAACAAACCGATGCCGATGTAACAAGCTTTGACGGCGGTTATGGCTCTGCATATTTGGCCAAAATGGTAGGACAAAAAAAAGCAAGAGAGATTTTCTTTCTAGGGCGAAACTACTCTGCCCAAGATGCTTACGAAATGGGTATGGTAAACGCTGTTATACCGCATGACGAACTCGAAGATACTGCTTACCAATGGGCGTTAGAGATTTTAGAAAAATCACCAATCTCTATAAAAATGCTCAAATTTGCTATGAATCTTACCGATGATGGTATGGTGGGCCAACAGGTATTTGCCGGCGAAGCCACGCGACTGGCATACATGAGCGACGAAGCTATCGAAGGCAGGAATGCGTTTCTAGAAAAGCGAAAGCCTAATTTTGACAAAAAATACATTCCGTAAAATCATATAAACTAAAAAGAGTTGTTTTATAATGTTATAAAACAACTCTTTTTAGTTTAATATCTATATCTATTTTAGCTTAATAGCTAGGTGAATTAAGACTTAATAGCTATAAGTAAAAGACACTATACGTGTAAAGATCTTTTATCTGTAGTGTCAAGCGCAGCTTCCATCACCGCCTCAGCAAAGGTAGGGTGAGCGTGTGAAGTGCGTGCGATATCTTCAGCCGAAGCTCTAAACTCCATAGCCACAACTACTTCTGCAATAAGATCAGCGGCACGAGCACCTACCATATGTACGCCCAAGATTTCGTCTGTGTTTTTATCCGCCAAGATTTTAACAAAACCGTTATTGTCATCGCTGGCACGGGCTCTACCTAAAGCTCTGAACGGAAACTGTCCGGCTTTGTAAGCTATGCCTTCGGCTTTGAGTTGTTCTTCTGTTTTACCAACAGCAGCTACCTCTGGCCATGTGTACACTACACCCGGAATAAGATTATAATCCATATGTGGTTTTTGCCCTGCCAAATACTCAGCTACCATGATTCCCTCTTCAGAAGCTTTGTGTGCCAGCATCGCGCCTTTCACTACATCGCCAATCGCATAAATATTTGCAGCTGATGTTTGCAAATGATCATTTACTTCTACTTGTCCTCTTTCATTGAGTTTTACGCCAGCTTTGTCAGCATTCAAACCATCAGTGTACGGACGACGTCCTACGGCTACCAAGGTGTAATCGCCTTCTAATTTTTCGATTTCGCCTTTCTTATTCTCTGCTTCAATCAACACCACATCTCCTTGGCGCTCAACTTTTTGCACTTTATGAGAAAGATAAAATTTCATTCCTTGTTTCTTCAACACTTTGGTCAATTCTTTAGAAACAGCGCTATCCATGGTTGGCAAAATACGGTCAGCGTACTCTACCACAGACACTTGCGCACCAAGACGAAGGTATACTTGTCCTAGCTCTAGGCCAATCACACCACCACCGATAATCACCAAATGTTTTGGCACTTCTTTGAGCTCAAGAGCCTCAGTCGAGGTAATCACTCTTTCTTTATCTAAAGTGATAAATGGCAAAGTAGATGGTTTTGACCCTGTCGCGATGATAGTTTTTTGTGCTTCGATAGTCTCTGCACTTCCATCATTTTTAGTGATTTTGATTTGGCTTGCCGATTCGAAAGCGCCAACACCTTCAAAAACGGTAATTTTATTTTTATCCATCAAATATTTCACGCCGGCACAAGTTTGGTCAACAACCGCTTGTTTGCGCTCAATCATTTTTTGAAGATCAACCTTTACATCTCCGGCAATCTCTATACCGTGATCAGCAAATTTTTCCAATTCTTCTACGTGGTGAGAAGATGCCAACATGGCTTTTGAAGGGATACAACCTACATTTAGGCAAGTACCTCCAAGGGTTGAATATTTTTCTATAATAGCAGTTTTCATGCCCAATTGAGCACAACGAATGGCAGCAACATATCCGCCGGGACCTGAACCAATAATGGCAACATCAAAAGTGTCCATAAATATTTTTATTGTTTGATTATACAAAATATAGTGTACAAATTTATTAATTTTACAAACAAACACCTAAACAAATCTCTCAAAATTAGTACTTAACTTTAAAAAACAAAACAATTTGAAAAACATGAATAAATACATCTCCTTTTTTGGATTAACCGTTTTAATTTTCTCAATTTTTGCTTGCTCCAATCCTAAAAAAACACCTGTAGACCAGAGCATTGTGCCTACAATCGAGCGAGAACATCAAAAGCTAAAATCGTATTACGAGAATGATAAAACCACACCTTTGAGCAAAACCGAAAGAAGAAACTTTGAAGGTATCCATTTTTTTCCGATTGATACTACTTACGTTGTCAAGGCTCAATTTGAACGCCTCGAAGGACAATCCAAATTTGCCATGCCTACTACGGGAGAAAAACAACCATGGTACATCAAATATGCAAAAATAAAATTTGAGCTAAACGGTAAATCACACGAATTATTTGTGTACCAAAACTTAGATTTGGTCAACGATCCATCTTACGAAAACCATCTTTTCTTGCCTTTTTTGGATGACACCAACGGCGACGAAACTTATGGTGGCGGACGATATCTAGACATCGAAAATCCGTTTGCAGACAGTGTATCAATCGATTTTAATTTGGCTTACCATCCTTATTGCGCTTATGCTGCTGGCTACTCATGCCCTATCGTTCCTTTAGAAAACTATTTGGAAACCCGTGTAGAATCGGGTGTAAAATTTTGATTTATGTGGATTGACCTACATACGCATCAATCAAATAATAACGAGAATATCTTGGAAATCATCAATCAATTTCCGGAAGACAAAACTCCTCAAAACAGATATTTTTCTATCGGTATTCATCCTTGGTATATTGAAAATGACTGGCAAAACCAGTTTGATTTGGTAGTTCAGAAAAGTCAATCAACTCATTGCCTTGCCATCGGCGAATGTGGTTTGGACAAATTGAGCAATACTCCGATAAATATACAAAAAGAAGTATTGATAGCGCACATACAATTGGCCGAATCGCTCAAAAAACCGATGATTATCCACTGCGTACGTGCTTATCAAGAATTGGTACAAATCAAGCAAAAACTAGAGGTAAAAACTCCGATGATTATCCACGGATTTTCCAAAAACAAAAAACTAGCACAGCAATTGTTACAACAAGGGTTTTACTTGTCTTTCGGCAAAATGTTGATGAACAATACAAATACTCAAGAGGCTCTTGGAAATTGCCCAAATAATCGTATGTTTTTAGAAACAGATGATGCAAACATCAACATACAAGACATTTACCATCAAGCAGAAAATCTAAAAAAAGAAGAACTAAAAAATCAATTAATCGATAATGTAAACCGAGTTTTTCGGTTAAATTTGCAATCTGTTTAAAAAATAAATTTATGGCTATTTGGCAAGAAAGAGCAGAGTTACTATTTAAACCAGAAGGATTAGAAAAATTACAAAACGCCAAGGTATTGGTTGTAGGGTTGGGCGGCGTAGGCTCGTTTGCAGCCGAGTTTTTGGTACGTGCTGGCATAGGCCACCTTACTATTGTGGATGGCGACACGGTAGATATTACCAACATCAACAGGCAGTTGCCCGCCTTGCACTCTACCATCGATCAGCCCAAAGTAAAAATTGTAGGCGATAGGCTGATGGACATCAATCCGGCGTTGAACCTCACGCGCATAGAAGAGTTTGTAACACCAGAGCGCGCACCCGAAATCGTAACGGCTGATTATGATTATGTGTTGGATTGTATAGATAGTATTACGCCAAAACTACATATTATTGTAGCTGCTAAGCGACAAAAAGTAAAAATTATCAGCAATATGGGGGCTGGCGGAAAAATGCAAGCAGACAAAGTTGTAGTCAAAGACATCAGCAAAACAGATGTTTGCCCTTTGGCGAAAGTTATCCGTAAACGATTGAAAAAAATGGGGGTTTCTAAAGGTGTAAAAGCGGTATTTTCAAAAGAACATCCAGACGAAACTAGTCTGAAAATGACAGACGGAACCAATTTCAAAAAATCATTTTTTGGTACCAACAGCTGGATGCCAGCTCTCTTTGGGTTACATTCGGCCGAAACCGTTGTTCGCTATTTAATCAACAAATAAAATGTGATTTTACGTCAAAAAATGGCGTAAAATCATTTTTTCATCGACAAAGCTTCACGGTAAATTCGCTCGTAAATCGGGACAATATTATCTACGCTAAAAGTTTTGGAATGATTGAGTGCGTTGGTTTTGAATAACGCTAGGTTTTCGTCATTTTTAAGAATATGCAACGCATTGCGCGCCATATCATCTACATCACCAATATCGCTCATAAAACCAGTAATACCTTGCACGTTTACCTCGGGCAAACCTCCGGTATTGGTAGAGATTACGGGCACTCCACAAGCCATAGCTTCTAAGGCAGCCAAGCCAAAGCTCTCAGTCTCAGAGGGTAAGAAAAACAAGTCGGAATACTTAAGAATACTGTCTACCTCGTTGCTATTCCCGAAAAATATTACTTTGTCTTTGATGCCTAATGACTTGACCAAATCTTCTGCATCAGAACGTTCAGGACCATCACCTACCATCATCAGCTTGGCCGGAATTTCTTTTTGTACACGGTAAAAAGCTTCGATCACATCGTTGATGCGTTTTACTTTTCTGAAATTACTCACATGTGTGATGATTCGTTCGTTGGCTTCTGCCAATTGTTTGCGCTGACAATGTACAAAATCAAAGCCGTCCATTTTTTCTTCAATAAAATTGGGAATAACTTTGATGTCTTTGTTTACATCAAACAAATCGTAAGTAGATTTTTTGAGGTCGTCAGATACTGCAGTTACCACATCTGATTTGTTGATACTAAAAGTTGCTGCGGTTTTGTATTGTGGCAAATTGCCCACCAAGGTAATATCTGTACCGTGCAGGGTAGTCACCATGGGCAATTGAATATCAGAATCTTCCAGCATTTTTTTTGCCATATAACCTGCAAAAGCATGCGGAATCGCATAATGTACATGCAAAATATCGATGTTGTATTTATTGACCGAGTCAACGATTTTGCTCGCCAAAGCCAACTCATACGGCTGATAGTGAAAAAGTGGATAATCGGGTACTTTTACTTCGTGAAAAAACACATTAGGATTGAGCAACGCTAAGCGCACTGGCTGTTTGTAAGTGATAAAATGCACTTCGTGACCGCGTTGTGCCAATGACAAGCCAAGCTCGGTAGCTACTACACCACTACCACCAAAGGTAGGGTAACATACAATCGCTATTTTCATATTTCTCGATGTTTGCTACAAAAATAGCGGTTTAAAAGATAAACCGCTATTTTTATACCTAATTATTATACTAATTTTTACATTGAACCGGTGGCTGAGCCAATTACGTAACCCAATAAAAATCCGTCATCATTGCTATCATCTGGAGTGAGGTAATCAACAATATTAAGCATCAACCATGCTTCTGTCAAAGATTGATCTGCGTAGGTATTTTCTGTGACTTCAATATTTTTCAGGTAATTATATTGTTCGTCAAAAATCATCTTTCCTTTGGTTACTACCTCGCGATTTTTATTGTAGATTTCTACTTCGTTTCCGTCAAAATAAACGCGTAATTTATCGCCACTATCAAGCTTGAGGCGTGAACGATTAAAGCGACCGATTGCTTTACCATCTTTTAAAACTGAACGATTTTCGAACGCCAGTTTTTCTCCGACAATATCATAATTTCCGTTGGTCGGTACAGTCATCAATTCGCCATTTGATAATTTGACCTCCATCTGATTATCACTAATCTTTAGAATTTCAATGTTTTGTGCTTTTACTGCCAATGAACTTAGTATTAGCAATGCAAGTATTATAAAATGTTTCATGTTGAAAAAAATTAAAGGTTTATATTTTTACAATAACAAAAACAATGCCTTTTTTTCTCAACACATCAATTAATCTACAATTGCATCATAAATAATTTGCTGAATATCTTCGCGCGTACCTGCTCTAGACAATTTATTTTCGTCTGCATAAGGATAGGTACGATTAGACAAAAACACATACACCAATTTATATTCTGGATCAGCCCAAGCGATAGTGCCCGTAAAGCCCGTGTGCCCAAAACTATTGGGCGATGCGCAACCGCAAGTAGGGCCACTGTCTCCGGGCAATTGAGGCTTGTCAAAACCTGCCCCACGACGACTACCATTCTGGCACGAATAGCAATGGTTAAAATCTTTTAACGTATTGACAGACAAAATCTCTTTGCCCTCTACTCTACCCGCGTTTAGGTAAAACTGCATCATTTTATACACATCTTCAGCGTTGCCAAACAAACCCGCATGACCAGCAACGCCACCCATCATTGCTGCTCCCATATCGTGCACATAACCGTGCACTACACCGTGTCTGAAATAAGTATCTTTCTCTGTTGGTGCAACATAATGTATGTCAACATCTTGCAAAGGATTAAAAGTAAGACGCGTGCCGATTGGCTCATAAAAATTTTCTTCTACCAATTTATGAAAAGGACGGCGATAATGTTTTTCAACGATTTCTTTCAGCAATATAAAATTGAGGTCGCTGTATTTATATTTTTTTTCTCTCAAAGACGATTCTACAATTTGTTTCATCATCTCTTTTCGATAATCTTTATGCAGGTATAAATTTTCGGCTACTTGCACCGGAAAATCTTTGCTATAATGATTTTGATACAAGTTTTCATCAGGTTTGCCATCGACCAAGGTATATTTATAAAAAGGAATCCAAGGAGACAAGCCCGACTCATGCAAAAGCATTTCTTTGATGGTAATATTGGCCTTATCAGTATTTTTAAACTCAGGCAACCATTGCCCTAAAGTATGCTCAAACTTGAGCACGCCATCATCATACATTTTCATAATCATTGGCAAAGTAGCCAAAATTTTGGTGAGGCTAGCCAAGTCATAAATAGTTTCGTTATTAACCGGTATAGACGGATAATCATCTGTTTGATTGCCAAAACTTTTTTGGTAAATAATTTTGCCATTACGGGCAACCAACACCTGACAGCCTGGAGTATAACCATAGTTTACGGCACGTTGTGCCACCTGATCAATCTCTTTGATTTTTGCTGCGCTCATCCCCTCTTTTTCGGGAGTAGAATAGACTAAGCCCGATATTTTTTTGGG
>JBFHGP010000025.1:0-21933 GCA_041583035.1 Flavobacterium sp. | reverse complement strand
TTCACAAGCGTCTGTGGCTGTCCAAGTTCTTATAATTTCATAATTACCTGGGCAGTCTCCTTCAACAGTTTCTTCCTCAAAGATTACAGGCACGCTATTTTCTCCTGGCATAAATACAGATACAAATAACTGTGCTATACTAGAAGTAGGCTCTTCTTGTTGAGCAATTAGAGAAGTTCCTCTTCCTCCAAAAACTTGTCCTGCACGTGTCAATTTAACACCATTATTATATACTATATATGGATTTGTAATTGTAGTTATTAAAGAAGCGCTATCCCAATCTTCACCATAATCTATTCCTCCAGAAATTGGGAAAGGGAATAGCTGATCTCCATCTCCAGAGAAAGTTAGCTTCTCTCCATTTGTTAATGTAGGATTTCCAGATATTTGGAAAGTTATTGGTTCTGAGAATGTAAGCGTAATTTTTCCATTATAAAGTGCAAAACCAAGATTGTTTTGACGTACTCGAGGGTTAAGAGCTCCTGATACTGCTTCTGTTGTAAGAGAAACTGTAATACCATTAAAATAGTCTATCACATCCTGAGAAACACCATCTTCCAATATATCTGTAACTAAGACATCAGAAAAAATAGTTCCAAAACCATCATTATTAGAATCATAATTACTGATTATCTTATTCATATCAAGATAAAAATCACTTGTCAGATTCTGTATGTTTTGGTTTATTGGATTAGTACAATCTGTTGCAGTTAGTTCTGCTGCTGCAGGAATGTCGTCTTCACAGCTAATAGTGATATCTGCTGGTAAAGTTTCGTTAAAGGTTGGTCCTGTAACATCATTAACTGTAATAGTTTGTGGTTCTGAAACGGTTTGGTTACCACAAGCATCAATAGCTACCCAACGGCGTTCGATGATGTATTGACCAAAGCAAGCTCCGTCAGTACGCAATTCATCTACATAAACGGTTGCGTCACCACAGTTGTCTGTTGCTGTGATTGTAGCTGCAGCAGGAATGTCTTCTGTACAAGCCACTTCGATAGCATCGGTAGGTGGTGTGGTATCAAAAGTTGGCGTTGTAGTGTCTATTACTGAGATGGTTTGTGAAATAGAATCACTGTTACCACAAGGGTCTGTAAATGTCCAAGTACGAGTAATCTCGATTTGACATGGGTTAGAATCATCTACAATATCTTCGACAACTCCTTCAACCATTGGTCCACAGTTATCTTCAGCCTTTAATGTTTGGGCTACTGGAACATCGTCCATACATTCTACAGTGATTGCTGCTGGTGCAGTTGGCAGGATTGGTGCTTCTGTGTCTTGCACATTAACGATTTGTTGATGCTCGGTTGTGTTGCCTGACAAATCGGTTGCAATCCAAGTTCTGGTAAGTGTGTAGTTATTATCACAATTACCATCTGTTCTAACTTGTTCAAAATCTACATTGGCATCACCACAGTTATCGATTGCTGTAAGTTCTGCAGCATCTGGGACTAGATGACACTCAACTGTAATTTCGGCATCTGGTAAGGTTTCTACAAAAGTAGGATCTTCATCATCAACTAGAGTGGTTACAGTTAATGTTCCAATAGCATAGTTATTGATATTAGTATTTTCTGTAATTCTGTATTCTAGTGTATAAGTTGTACCTGGTTGTGCACCTGTGGCAACATCTACAGTTCCGTCAGGATTCACAGAAATGATACCTTCTGTATCAGGTGTTTCTTCTGAAATAGTATAATCTGATTGAGTTACTGGTGTACCGCTCACATTGTCATTATCCATAACGTTAATGATATTGGTATGTGCAGTGAACGGACAAATATCTGCCACATCATCTTGTACACCTGTTAAACCTGATGAAATGATATTAATAGTAACAATTGTACTATCGCTATCGGTACATTGTCCGTTAACGTCATATTGAAATTGATAGGTTCCTGCAGGAAGGTATGAAGGATCCCATATTTCATCATATTGATAACCTGTGTTGGATAAATCTGTCCAATATCCCCAATTATCATATGTGCCAGTCACATAACTAAACAAGTTCATGATTTCTGCATCAGACTGAACAATATCGATCGTTTGTCCAGTACCTGCTTCTGGTGCTGGTGCTGGTTCTTCTACTTCAAAACTTAAGGTTTGAGAGATACAGGCACCAGCGTTTGGTGCATAACTTAAATGCGCATAGTAGATTCCTGCATCGGTTGCAGCATTATAGGGTGAAAAATTGAGCGTATTGCCTGTACCTATTACGGTTGGGTCTCCATCTTTTGTCCATTCAATATCTAAAAACGATAAACCTTCTATAAACAAAGAACCATTTTGACCATCACATAGATTGTCAGGTCTTATCACTGGTAACTTTTGTAAATTTGTTTTGAGTTGGAATACTGAAACATTTCCACAACCATCTTCAATTTCAAGGGTGTATTCTCCAATTGCTATTTCTGAAAAAATAGGGTTAGGCCCGTTATCAATAACCATTGGTGCACCATTAAACTCTGTAATAGTATAATTAAGTGGCGGTACGCCAACAGCATCAATAACTAACTCGGTATTGCCGCTTGTACAATCGGTTACATAATAGTTGTTTAAGGTTGCTCCTGTTGCTGATACATTAAAGGTGTCTAAAACTTCGTAACAGAATGAGAGACCACCTGCTGTTTCTATAATTGAATTTTGCAAGATGACTCTATATTGTCCACTACCTCCGTCTATATTGTTAACTGATCCGCTAACTGTTTCGTAGCCAGTTGGAGAACCACTACTAAAAATTTGGAGTCCTGTATTGTTGGCTAATTGGTTGCCCTCGGTATATAAATTACCAGTAGTAGGGTGACCCCATTGCCCAGAGGCGGGATAGTATTTTTGTAAATAAGCTTGTTCTAGACCTAAGTATGAAGAAACTTCTGCATACACATTAAAGCTTCCGCCGCAATTAAAAGTAGGGGTTACTGTAGCCGTTTGGTTTTTAGACAACACTGTAACGTTACGGTTAAAAGGTGCGCAGCTACCTGTAATTTCAAAAGTATAATCACCAGCTGGTAATGAGTTGATTCTGAAACCTCCGTCTGAGCTAATGCCATATGACACATCAGTTGGTCCTGTATAGGCTGCTGGTGCACTAATTACTGAAACAGCTGTAATATTGTCTGTTTGTGCAGCAGTACCTCCTAAGGTTGTAATATAAAGCCAAACAGAGCCTTCATTATCTCCGCAACCAGGCCAATTTCTGACAAGTCTCGCACTTTGTGTGGGTTCATTACCCACTACAATGGTTTTAATTTCTGTACGTCCGCAAGTGCTTAGCTCTATCTCATACGTTCCCACAGGTACACCTGTAGAGTCGTTACCAAAAGCAACAGCTCCGAGAGTGTCAACACTGCCTGTATATGCTCCAGGAGTAAAGTTAGTATTATAATTTGCTGGGTCAAAACCTGCTGGGTACGTTAAAAATGTAAAATCTACAGGTGCATGGTAAAACCAAAAATTATCAAAACGTAAATATTTAGCATCACAATCTGCCGCTAAAGCTAATATTCTTGAGCTAGGCATGGCCGTAATTTCGTCTACTCTAGTAAACACCTCTCCGCAGGCATCGGTAAATGTAATGGTATAATCATAGGTTTCTCCATAATAAAAAGGCACGTCGTAGTGCGTGTTTTGTTGAGTGCCTGATGTCCATGTATCAGTCATTACAGTGTTTGCACCTCCCGTTGGGTTTTCTACAGTAACCACCACATCTATAGGAAATCTGTAACTTGGTATTGATGCATTACCATTATAATATATTCGTTCTTGGTGACTAATGGTGTTACAATCTATCATTTGTCTAAAACTACCTACACCACTATTTGATCTATGTACATTATAGTTTACAAAATCGTCTACAAAACTTACACCTAAAGAAGTGGCGTTGCCACATACATCAACCACTACCACATTGTAGTCGCCATAAGGAGCTGTAAGAATGTTTGATGCTTGTGGAGGTGTTACCACATTGTTTGCTGTGTCGCGCAACTCATAAGTTGCCGGATTACCTGCGGTTACATTAACTGTAACCTGACCTCCGTCACAAATTGGAGCTATATTAACATTAAAAGCAATGTCTTCTCTAGCATCTGCAATGGTTACATCTGCAGTTTGTTGGTTGTTTTCTAGACCTACTACCTGTGTGGCAATTATTCGGAAATTTCCATTTGGTAATAAGGTTTCTGTATGAGTTAATGTACTGCCGGTTGCCGTAACACCACTCGTTGTCCTGATAGGTACAGAGGTGTTTGGTAGTTGGAAAATTCTAAACTCAAATTCAGCACCAGCCTCTGTATTATCAATGTCGATAATGATTTGGCCATTACCCGTACAGGTTTGGTCCACTGGTGTTAATGCCATACTGAAGGCATTGATTGTCGCGTCGACTTTCTTTGTCTTATTGTTTGTAATTACACCAGAATCCTTAAGCGGAACTGCGTGTGCAATCGCAAATAATAATGAGAAAAAGAAGCATAAAAAATACATCGTACTTTTTTTCATAAAAATTGATTTAGTTAAATATTTACTTGTTTTCTATTTCTGCGTATTCATTTTTGTTATTTAGCGAAGACAAAATGCATCTTCCACATTGGTTATTAGACAATAAAAAATGCTCTAGGTCACATCTAAATAGTAAAATAGTGTTTAATGTATTGATTATCAATTAAATATTTTTTAAATTCAAATAAAAAATGTTGGTTTTTATAATGACAGCCGTATGGTCAAAAAAAATCTGTTTTTGGGTATTGGCTAGATATATGTATATTTGTAGATTAAGAGTTTGTGTATAGTGGTTAAAATCAAGCTTATGTATTAGGTGTCGTAGATAAAATACTGAACAAACAAATTTTAGTATTATTTTTCTAAGATGTTATAAATTAAGCTTATCTTACTATTAATTTTTCGCAAACATATTGACCATTAATTTTTTACATATTCATGAAAACGATAGAAAATATAAATTTTTCTGGCAAAAAAGCCCTTGTTCGCGTCGATTTTAATGTTCCGCTCGATAGCGATTTTAATGTTACAGATAACAACCGTATTCTAGCGGCTAAATCTACCATTGATAAAATTACCGATGAAGGCGGTATCGCGATTTTGATGTCGCATCTTGGTCGTCCAAAAGGCAAAGAAGACAAATATTCGTTGCGTCACATTGTAGATGAAATCGAGCGCGTATTAGGCAAAAAAGTAACTTTTGTAGACGATTGTGTTGGCGAAAAAGCACAACAAATAGTAGATAACGCCAAAGCAGGCGAGGTAGTTTTGTTAGAAAATCTTCGTTTTTATGATGAAGAAACAGCTGGTGATCAATCTTTTGCAAAACAATTGGCTACACTAGGTGATGTTTATGTAAACGATGCCTTTGGTACAGCGCACAGAGCACATGCTTCTACGGCAGTAATTGCTTCTTTTTTTGAAGAACACAAATATTTTGGTCATTTATTGGCGAAAGAAATCGAGTCTATCGACAAGGTGCTCAACCATTCTCAAAAACCAGTTGTAGCTGTTTTGGGTGGGTCAAAAGTATCTTCAAAGATTACCATTATTGAAAATATTTTAGACAAAATCGACCACATGATTATCGGTGGCGGTATGATGTTTACGTTTATCAAAGCACAAGGCGGACAAATTGGCAATTCGATTGTGGAATACGATAAACTTGAGTTAGCTTTAGAAATATTGTCCAAAGCCAAAGAAAAAAATGTCCAGATTCACATTCCGGTTGATGTAATTGCAGCCGACGCTTTTGATAATAATGCCAATACACAAACCATCGCAGCCAACAATATCCCAGACGGATGGCAAGGGCTAGACGTTGGACCAGCTACTTTGGCGCAGTTCAAAGAAGTGATTCTCAGCGCCAAAACCATTTTGTGGAACGGTCCATTGGGCGTGTTCGAAATGGAAAAATTTGCACAAGGCACTATTGCATTGGGCGAATACATTGCCCAGGCGACCAAGCAAGGCACATTCTCGCTTGTTGGCGGAGGCGACTCTGTGGCAGCGGTAAAGCAATTCGGATTCGAAAATCAAATGAGTTATGTTTCTACCGGTGGTGGTGCCATGTTAGAAATGCTCGAAGGTAAAACCCTGCCAGGGATTGCCGCAATCAATTAAAAAAAAACAATAAAACCCCAAAACGATGAAAAAAATATCCCTAGCTTTTTTTATTTCTCTTTTTGGTTGGAGTTCGTTTGCTCAACAACAAAATCCAGAGCAATACCTAGACTCTGTCAAAGGTACTTTCGACAAATATTCTGTCGCACAAAAAGTAGATAGAAAATGGTTGAAAGAATTATTAAACAGTGAGCTATTTGCTGACATGGAGAATGATGTCGAAAAAATTTCGTACCAAGAGGATATCGATTATTATATCCCGAAAGATACCTTGGTTAAACGATTGAAACAAATGAATGCCAAATCGGTTTTTCAGATAGAATACTCTCCGTCATTAGAAAATGTAATCAAAAACTTTGTCAAAAATCGGTCAAAATCTTATGAGCGTTTGATGGCGTTGTCAGAATATTATTTTCCATTATTCGAAGAAAAATTAGCCAAATATGATATCCCGATGGAGTTAAAATATTTGGCCATTGTAGAGTCTGCACTCAATCCCAAAGCACGCTCTAGAGTAGGTGCAACAGGTTTGTGGCAGTTTATGTATCCAACAGGCAAGCAGTACGGATTGGACGTAAATACTTATGTAGACGAACGTTCAGACCCGATAAAATCTACAGAGGCGGCTGCAAAATATTTGTCTGAGTTGTATGAGCTTTTTGGCAATTGGGAGTTGGCTTTGGCATCATACAATTATGGGCCAGGTAATGTGTCAAAAGCGATCAGACGCTCAGGAGGTAAAACCAATTATTGGGAAATTCGCAGTTATATGCCGCGTGAAACACAAGGTTATGTACCAGCTTTTTTGGCGACCATGTATATTTATGAATACCATAAAGAGCACAATATTATCCCGAAACGTGCCAATATTCCCTTTATCCAAACCGATACGGTAATGGTCAAACAAGCGATGCGTTTTGATGACATTGCCAAGTTGATGGATATGTCGGTAGAAGAAGTGCAACTGCTTAATCCTGCCTACAAATCAGATATTATTCCTTATTATCAAGGTAAATCTTTTAGTTTGCGATTACCACTTAACAAAATAGCGGTTTTTACGGCCAATGAAAGCAAAATTTATGATTATTTTGCCTACGAAAAGGCGTATAGAAAAACCGCCCCGATTGAAGAAGTAGTTAAAGAATCTTCAGCGATAGCAAGTACAGGCTCTAGCAGCTACCACACTATTAGACGAGGAGAGAGCCTTGGATTGATTGCCAAAAAATACCGCATGTCTGTGAGCCAACTCAAAAGGCTGAATGGCTTGCGAAGCAACAATATTGTGGCCGGTCGAAAACTCAAAGTGAAAGGCTCGCCAGTGAGCTCGGGAGCAAAATATTATACGGTAAGACGCGGTGATACACTTTCGTCGATTGCAAAAAAACATCGCAACGTGTCTGTTGCACAATTGATGAAGAAAAATGGCATCAGAAATGCTAAGTCGCTCCGACCAGGTATGAAGTTAAAATTATAGGTAAAACCGTGAAAACCATAGGATTTATATGCGCTATCACCTTTCTCCTTGTTGCTTGCAATCAAAAGGATACTGTCCAAATTGGAAAAATTGAACCCTCTTTGGGGGCAACCAACGAGGTGGTGGTAGTGATAGAAGACAGCCTATGGAAAGGCGCTGCAGGTGATAGCATCCGGCAGGTGTTGGCGCCATCTGTGGGAGAAATCTCTACGATAGAGCCGATTTTTGATTTGCAGCAATATTCACCAGATAGCTTTGGACGAGAGGTCAAAAAATCAAGAAATATTATTTTGTTTTCAGCCAACGAATCGTATCAGTTTTTGCTCGAAAAAAGTTTGTATGCCACACCGCAAAACTTCTTTTTTGTCAGAGAAAAAAATGCTGCTGAGATGACCAAGTTGTTTCAATCTCATAGCGATTCTATTGTCAAAACAATTAAGCAGACTGAGCTGAACGAAATCCAATTGGCGATTGCCAAACAGCCCTTACAAACAACCACATGCGTAAAAGAATGGTTTGCCATGACCATCAAAATTCCGGACGAATACCGCGTGAAAGAAAGTATCGAAAACGAGTTAGTTTGGTTTCAAAAAGATTTGGCTTCTGGCGATGTAAATTTGTTGATTTACGAAGTAGCTATCCCAGACAATCATAGTGAAATCAACCAAAATATTGACGATATACTGGCTTTGAGAGATATGGTGACAGGGCATTATATTTATGGTAATCAGCCCGATTCGTACGTGTACACCGATCCTGATTTTGTGCCAGTGGTGTATTTGCGTCAACAAAAAAAACTGCCCGCCGTCGAGATTAGGGGCAGGTGGGCGATGCAAAACGATTTTATGACAGGGCCATTTATATCGTTGGTCATCAAAGACGATTATTATGGTCGATATTTATTTTTGGACGGATTTGTCAACAATTCTTTTCAACACAAGCGCAATCAGTTGTTAGAATTAGAAGCGATTATCAAGTCGATTAACTTTTATGAGTAGCCTCTTCATCAGACGTTTGAGGTAAATACTCGTCTAAAAAAGTATGGTAAAAATCGGTGATTATCGGAAAAATTAAATCTGAAGTTTCGTTGACAGGATTATACAACGTCGATTGAGCAAAAGTTTCTTCTTTTATCAACCAATGATCTTGATTGATTTTTGTGATAAACCCAAACAAAACACTCAAAATCAACACCGCTTTGAGTCCGCCAAAAGCAGCACCAGCAATTTTGTTGATAAGGTTGAGCTGCAAAGTTTTTATCAGCCCGCTTACCAATTTTCCTATAAAATACACGCCAACAAGCGCGGCCACAAAAGTAATTACAAAAGACAAAAGCACTATGCTACCTTCGCCCATTTGGCTTTCTGCAAACAACTGCTTGCCTACCCAGTCAGAAAAATGAAGTGAGCAATACAAGCCAGCAATGAACCCAAGTAGAGAGACTACCGCAGCGATAAACCCTTTGCTAAAACCTCGATAAAGTTGCCAAGCAAGAAACAATCCGATAATTATGTCGAGAATATTCATGCGGTAAATATAAAGGTTTTTTTGTAAATAGTTTGTTGATGTAAAGTTGATAAACATTAATCAGGTTACTCATACTTTAGTCTTTCGAAAAGAATTATCTTTGCTGATTGAATATAAATAAAAATGGCAAGAGACGAAAAGCTGAAAGAACACTGGGAAAAGGTTAGCCAAAAAATATCAGAGCAATTTGGTGATGGCGAAATCATAGACCTCGAAGGAATAATTTATCTAATCGGAGTACAAGAACTAGGTAAAATACAAAAAAAATTTAAAAAAGACGACAAAGTAAATTTGATGCACATTGCTATTTGTCGTTTACTCGAACCTTACGGATACTACGAGTTTTCTCACTTTGACGACGACGGATGGCCACATTATACCATCAAAGAAGAATTGCCTCCGCTCAAAGCTGGCGAACAATCGGTGTTGATGAAAGAGGCCATCGTGCAATACTTTGTAGAAAGCGAATATATCAAAGTATAACGCAAAAAGGACGCTGCTTTACCAAAAAAAATGTAAATTTGCTACCCAATCATACGATTAACTGATGACTGATAGAATAGAAAAACTGATAGAAGAAGCCGAAGCCTTTGCCGCCGAAAGCAAAGAGGCGTTGGAAGCATATCGAATTAAATTTTTGTCGAAAAAAGGAATTTTGAATGAGCTTTTTGCCGATTTCAAAAACGTACCTAATGAACACAAAAAAAACTACGGACAAGTAGTGAATACACTCAAAAATACCGTAGAAGAAAAAATCAAAAAAATTCAAGATTTTATTGAAGAAAAAGAATCGGTAGCCAAAAGATTAGACGATTTGACTCGTCCGGGATACCCTACAAAAATTGGTAGTCGCCATCCGATATCATTGGTCAAAAATCAAGTGGTTGATATTTTTTCTAACATCGGATTTAACGTATCTGAAGGGCCAGAGATAGAAGATGATTGGCATAACTTTGAAGCTTTGAATTTTCCGGAACATCACCCAGCAAGAGACATGCAAGATACTTTTTTTGTAGAGATGAATCCGCAACATTTGCTGCGTACCCACACCTCGTCTGTACAATCGCGTTATATGGAGGGCAATCAGCCGCCAATACGTACGATATCGCCTGGACGAGTGTTCAGAAACGAAGCCATATCGGCACGTTCGCACTGTATTTTTCATCAGGTAGAAGGTTTGTATATAGACAAAAATGTATCTTTTGCTGACCTCAAACAAACCTTGTTGCACTTTACCCAAGAGATGTTTGGTAAATCAGAAATTCGCCTCAGACCATCGTACTTCCCATTTACTGAGCCTAGCGCCGAGGTAGATGTGTATTGGGGGCTAAAAACAGAAACCGATTACAGAATCACCAAAGGGACAGGTTGGCTCGAAATTATGGGCTGCGGAATGGTTGATCCAAATGTATTAACAGCCAATGGTATAGATCCAAAAGAATATTCAGGTTTTGCCTTTGGAATGGGTATCGAGCGTATGGCGATGTTGCTTTACCAAATAGGCGATATCAGAATGTTTTACGAAAACGATGTGCGTTTTTTAGAGCAATTCAAAGCTAATTTTTAGATAATCAATACTTATCATATTATACCCCGAATAACCGCAGATGGTTGTTCGGGGTTTTTTTCTAATTTTTTGCTATATTTGATTAAATTTTTTGCTATGAAATTTTACTTACCTATCCTGCTATTGTTCTCAATTTGTGGATTTTCACAACAAGTAGTGGTAGAATATTATGAAAATCCGATTGTAAATAACCAATCAGAGATTGCACAGCTGCCTAAATCACTTCAAAAAAATTTTGAGCCAAACCGGTTTGCTTATACCTTGATTTACAAAGATGGTTTTTCTACATATGAAAATCAGGATTATTCTCATTTAGTAGAAGAAGAGGAAGAAATCGAGCAAATGTTAGATTTAGGAGATGAAGAACAAGTGAAGTTTGTAGGAAAAACTATGCCAAGTCCTCTTCAGTTTCAAAGGTTCGAAAAGGTGTTTTACAAAGATTATTTTGCCAAGAAAATTCATGCAAAGCTTTTTATTGGTAACAAAAAAGAGGTTGTTGATGATTTTTTTGATTGGAACTGGGAGATAACCGACGACGAAAAAAATATTAACGGTTATTTGTGTAAAAAAGCGATTACCAGAATACAGGGCTATTATTTTGAAGCTTGGTTTACCCAAGAAATTCCGATAAGCGCTGGCCCAGAGAAGTTTGACGGCTTACCAGGCTTAATATTGTATGTAAATACTGGTGGCGTTGAATTTATTGCAAAATCAATTAGTTTTCCGGAAGTGTTAAAACCTATCGAACAGCCAAAATTTGATGGCCAAACGCTTACATTTGACCAGGTATATTCAAAACAATCTCAGGATGTGCCTAAAATAAAAACTAATCTAGAATTGCGTTTTGATGAAGGCTCAAATAAAGGTGAGAAAAGAACAGTTAGACGTGTTTATTAAAAATTGAAGTGATGAAAAAGATATTAGTTTTATTAGTGATTTGTTGTCAGGCGTATGCACAGCAACTAGAAGTAAAGTATTTTGAAAACCCAAGAGTAAGTACAACAGAGATGAACAGGTTGCCAGTGTTTATACAAAAACAGTTTCAGCCCAATCGCTATTCTTATACTTTGAGTTATCAAAACGGAGTTTCTTACTATCAAAATGATGATTATTCACATCTTTTCAATGACGAAACCGTGTATGAAGAAAAGGATGCAAATATTGATGGGCAATCTACTACTTTTCAAGGCAAGGTAGAGTATGATGCAAATATTTATAAAAATAAAGAAAAATCATATTATAAAGACTTGGTAGACAACGAGGTGTACTATACAGAGCAAGGTTATCAAGTGATAGACAAACCACTCGATTGGCAATGGGAAATTACTGATGAAACTGCCATAATTGCTGGGTATAGTTGTCGAAAAGCAACTTCAAATCTAATGGGAAGGTATTTTGAGGCTTGGTATGCTGAGGATATTGCTGTTAATGCGGGTCCAGAAAAGTTTGACGGTTTGCCAGGGTTAATACTTTTGGTAAAAATGAAAGGGATGGAAATTGTGGCACATCATGTAAAAGAAGTGGAGCACTTGTCAGAAAAGTTAACAAAACCTACTTTTGAGGGTAAAATATATACATTTGAAGAGTTGTACTCGTTGCCAAAAAACCCACCAAAGCAACCACAAAACTCAACCAATAATAGACGTACATTTATCATCGAAACTAATTAATGCGTGCTTTATTAATTATATTCTTTTTGTGGGTTAGTCAATTTGTTTTTGCTCAGCAAGTTACGGGTGTTGTGCAAGATAGTGATGGCAATCATCTATCGTTGGTAAATGTGCAATTGTTGCATCAAAACACCAATAAAATTATTGCATATACTCAGTCAGACAAATCGGGGGCGTTTACTTTTCAGTCAGACAATATAGATTTTCCAGTAAGGCTCAAAGCGTCACACCTGTCATACGAGACAGCTGAATTGATAGTTGATAAACCGCAAAAACTATTGGTTGTTTTAGAACCAAAAGCTAACGAACTCAAAGAAATTGTGATTGAGGCAAAAGCTTATGATGTCATTAAGCGAGGTGATACTTTAGGGTATAATCTCGCTACTTTGCTAGATGGTACCGAACTGAAACTAAAAGACGTAGTTGACAAACTGCCGGGTTTGAGTATAGACGATGATGGCAAGATTAGGTATGGCGGTATGGTTATCGACCATTTGTTGTTTGACGGAAATGAATTTTTTGATAAAAATCATCAAATTGCTAATGAAAATATTACCGCCGAGATGATTCAGAAAATTGAATTGTTGACCAATTACCAAAATTTGTCGAGTATTAAAGAATTTGAAAATTCGGGTAAGGTTGCTTTAAATATAGGTGTAAAAGATGAGTATAAACAACAGTTTAAAGGTAATTTTGATGCCGATGCTGGTGTAAAATCACGCTATAATGTACATAGCAATCTATATAATTTTGGTAAAAAAACGATGTTTAGTTTGGTTGCGAATATCAACAATACCAATTATGCTGTGTTGTCTGTGGAGGATTATTTGAGTGCACGAAAAATGAGTGGGAAAAATTTGTTGAAAGATTATACTTTTCAGGGCGGTAGGTCGGTATCTAATTGGGATTTGCCTTCTTTTTTGTTTGCAACAGATGATGTAGCTACCCGAAAATCAAAGAATTATACGTTAAATATTGCGCATAAATTTAATGATAACGAAAGAATAGAGTTTATATCAACATTTAATGTATTGAACCAAACTGAGCAAACGGTAAATAATCAATTGTTTTTTGAAAATCCATCCAATAATAATATTCGGATTGATGATACCGAAGGAAAGTCGAGGTACGCTAACAATTTACTGAAGTATGAAAAGAAATTGAAAAACAATGCGTATTTTAAAATCAACGCCTTTTCGCTTTGGTCTTTAGATAAGGAGAACCAAACCATTTTGGCTGACTTTTTTGACGATACTCCGTCGTTAAATTTCGCAAATCAAACAACGCTAAAGACAAATAATTTAGGAATTAACACTTCGTATAAAGGAAAATTATCGTCTCATTTGCTTTTGGAGGCTTTTGCTTTTTACGATACAAACAAAACAGAGGGGCCAAAAAATTTTCATTCGTCAACAGCTTTTCCTTGGTTAGACAATGAGGAGACAGCAATTAACCAAAACTCTATTTTCAAAAGTAAGTCTTACGGTTTATTGGGTAAGCTAACGTACAAATTTGCATTAGCCAAACTAAAATTTTATGCTTATACTGGTCGCAACAAAGAGCAATTTAGCAACTATATAGACGATGTCAGCAGCTTTCAACTGGATGATGATTACACTGCCGATGAGCAAATATTAGGACTGCAATATCAAGGTCAGTTTTTTCAGTCAAAACTTAATTATAATTTGGGTTTGCAGTTTAATCACACAAACCATACAGTTTATGAAAATTCGTCAAATAACATTGCAGCTTTTTTACCCAGTGCAAGTGTATCATACCATATTACTACAGGTTTGACTTCATTCGCGTCTTACACGGCATCGCTCAAAGATTTTTCTGTCTATGAATTTTTAACCGGCAAAGTCGTAGATGATTACCGTTCTTACCAAACGCCATCGTTCTTGTCTCCCAACAAGATGGTGTCAGACTCTTATAGTTTTGGGTTTATACGCATGTTACCAGAACAAAATTTGTTTTCGTCACTTACACTTTCGTACAATAAATCAAGAAAAAATTTACAGAAAACTTATCAGAACGCAGCATTTTTTACAGAACAACAATATCAATACTTGGACGGAAACTCTACTGCATCAATCAATTTGAGTATAAGTAAAAAGTCAAGAAATATCCCATACGGAGCAAAATTAGATTTTTTTGGCAGCAGTTCAGAGATGCAGACAATATTGAATACAACACAAAGTACGAACACAAATCAAAATTTTTCTGTAAAGCTAGATGTTCAGTCTTATTATAAAAATAGCCCAATCAATTTTAATACAGGGATTAGCTATATGAACAACAATGGCCAGAACAAAACAAGTTTGTCTACCAGCAAATCAAAGCTCGAAAGAATAACTCCATTTGCTACCTTGAAAGGACTTGCTTTTAAAGAAAAACTCAATTGGTCTGTAGAGGCTAATTATTACATGTTTAACTCAACATCTGTTCAGTCGCAAAATATTTTTGACTTGGGAGGGAGATTGCAATATCAATACAACAATAATTTACAGGTATATCTGCACGCACAAAATGTTTTTAATATCAATGACCACAACACTAAAAATAACCTGACCATTACACCAAATTACACACAAGAAGTTTTGATGCGTACTTTGTCAGGTTTTATAAACATTGGCGCCTCATTCACATTCTAAACCACAAAAACCACCAATCGACAAATACAGACTGGTGGTTTTTTGCAAAAATTATTCAGTGATTAGTGCGTGTGATCTTCGTGACCGATATACACTTCTACAAACTGCTCACTTTGGTTACCTGCGGTGTCTAATACAAAAATACCTACGTGGTAATGGCCTTCTTCAGTCTCGGCTGGGATAGCGATATCTTCGTTTACCTCGTATGTCAACCCTTCGATATCGTAGTCGGCTTCATAGTGAAACTCTACATGCTCGTCTTCAGCAGTCAAAGCATTTACCGAATGCGTATGGCCGTCTTCGGCGCTGTGAATTTCTATTTTGAAACTCGCCAACGATACATTGTCTGCCAACAAAGCCTGTACAGTTAGGGTTTCGCCCGGTTCATACTCTTGGTGGTCAGTAGGTGCGGTGATGTTTACCGTTGGTGCTTCTTGGTCCAATGCACTGTTGTCGTCGCTGTTACAAGCGATGAATGATAAAGCGATAATACTTAGTGTGGCTAATTTTTTCATTTTTAGTTAGATTTTAAATTTAATAATTAATTGAATATTTCTGCCCATTTCAGGTATCTCGATAGGACGATAAAAACTAGCGTGATTGTAATACTTTTCGTCTAGTAAATTATCTACTCGAAGCTGAATCTCGGGACTCCATTTTTTAAGCGATAATTGTGTTTTAAACATCAAGCCAAAAGTGGTATAACTTGGGGTAACTCTCTCGTTACGGGCAATTTCTGACTGTTCATTGGCCCATCGCATAGATGCCTGAGCCGATGTATTGGTCAATATCCCTCTGTCTTCAAAAGCATACTCTACCAAGCCATAAGCACTAATAGGTGGGGTAAACGGCAACGGGTAATTGGCATTGCCGTTGCTGATTTGCTTGTTGCTCAAATACTCCAAAGTCGCTTGTATCGACCATCTATCGATATTTTTTTTCACTACCCATTCAAAACCGTAAAGCAGAGCTTCAGATTCGTCATAAGCATAAATTTGTCCGCCATGTGGCAAAGGCGAAAACTCTCCGCTAGGTCTCAAATAGATGTAATTCTGGAAATAATATACATAAGGATTCCAGTCGATTGTCCAATTGTTTTTTTCAAATTGAACACCTATTTCGGCTGATAAGCCTCTCTCTGGATTCAAATTGGGATTTCCTTTTTCGTGTCTAAAAGCTCCATGATGAATGCCATTTGCTGCCAATTCTATCGCTGTTGGCGTTCTAAAATTGGTTGAAAAAGTTGCTCTTGTTGCCCAATTATCATTCAGACGATAACGTGTACCGATAGCAAAATTGGGTTGAATATACGATTCGTTTAGATCGCCGCTGCGCTGCGCTGCCTCGCTCGCTTCGTTTGTTGGATAACCTCTGAGAGTGAAGTAATCAAACAATATCGGGTCAAAAAAACCTTCGATATCTATCTGTGTATAATCCAATCGCAATCCAGCATCTACTTGCCATTGAGGGGTAATATCCCAATGATGTTGCGCAAACAGCCCTATGTTGTTGCGGCTGTATTCGGGCAATAAAAAGCTGTAACCTGCTACGCGATTGGTTTGATAATTATGCTGTAAACCGATTTCGGTTTGATGATAAATGCCTTGTTCGATGGCTACTTTGGCTTGCACATCGGTGGTGGTGAGTCTAAAATCTAATTCGAGATCGGGGTCTTTTTCTGGCTTTATTTGGTTGCTGTAATGGGTGTGAAACTTGCTCCATTCTTGTCGATGGTTGTGTTGCAAACCTATATTGAGCGACCAGGTATAATTGTCTTTGTACCACTCGGTTTGGTTGATTAATTTATAATGTTTGGCTTGCTGATACGGAAAACCAACGTTTCTAAAATCACCATCCTGGCGAGCAGCATCTACAGACGGAATGCCATGTGCACCGGGGAAAAAACCTGCTTTTGATCCGACAAAACTCAAGCTGAGAATATTTTTTACTTTTTCGTTAAAAAAACCTCCTTGTAAATATACCGATTGTTCTTGGCCAGCGGTGTTTTTTAGTCGGCCATCGTCAATTGGTATGTTGGTGTTGAGGTACCTGATTTGGTTTGTCGGAATCTTATAATCAGCATAATCTTTTACAGAAAATTTTGCTTTCAAAAAATGATTTTCTTTTCTAAAACTTGTGCTAGCAGCTAGGCCAATATTCTCATTGACGGTTTGTCCGTGCATCAATACAGCGCCTGAAAATCCTTGGTAAGCAGGCACAGAGTCGTTGTTGATTTTTACCACTCCGCCAATCGCATCACCGCCATAAGCAATCGCACCTACGCCCTTGATGATGTTTACTTTTTCGGTCTGTAAGGCGTCTATTTCTAGGCCGTGGTCAGCTCCCCACTGTTGTCCTTCTTGCTTGATGCCGTTCTCGCTTACTGCTACTCGGTTGAGGCCCAAACCACGAATGATAGGTTTAGAGTTTCCCGAGCCAATATCTGATGATTGCACCCCGGCGATATTTTTCAATGACGATGCCAGGCTACCTGCATAATTGTTGATAATTTGCTGGTTACTGACAATGGTTTCGTTATACGTTTTGGCGTGCGTGGTATGAATGGTTAATTCGTCCAATTCTTCCACTTTGGCAGGAATAACGATGTCCAAAAAATTATTTGTCGGGATGTTTATTTCGACTTGATAGATCAACTTTTGTTGGTCAAAAAAGGTAATTGTATAAGTGCCTTTGGCTAGGTTGCTAAAGGTAAATTGTCCTTGATTGTCTGTTTGGGTGCGTTGATTGTCTAAGCCAACAGTGAGGTGAGGTATAGGGTCAAGAAAATCGTCTGTGACCTTGCCTGTTACATTGTTTTGCCCATACATACACGCACTCAACATACCTATCAAAAGCCATAGATATTTGTGCATAACGTTTTAGTTTTAGATTAATTTTTGGTGAATTAATCTAAAATAGGCGGACCTCGTAGTGAAAAATAAAAGGTAGATAAATGATGATAATTGCTTGCTGCAAACGGTTGTAGATATACTTTTTCGGCAAAATCGACAAAGTCAAAAACGATAACATTTGTCGTTACATAAGGCGAAAAAGTAAAATCACAGACATAGCAATGATCATGCTGTTGTCCGTCGTGATGGTCTAGCGCATGTTGCTGGTTTTCTACAAAATGACGATATACATGAACTGTTTGAAAGCTCATGGCAAGCCACAACATGGCGGCTACAAATAGCGACAATTTTTTGTTTACAGTTTGCACATTGCAAAGTTAACTAAAAAAATCGGAACTCATAAAAATTGAGTTCCGATTAAAAGTACTGTCAAGTATTTTCTTTTTCCTAGCTATTATATTAGACAGCGTTTTTTCAAAAAGTCACTTTTTTTGGCGATTATTTTTTGGTGGAAGTCACTTTTTTTATCAAAATGGGGCAAATGTCCTATATGATTTTTTGAGTACTTGTTGTAATATTGTATGATAAATGTTGTATAATTCAAGTATGATGAAGTCGTTTTTAACACAGCAATTGCCCAATTATCGACAGTGGGATTTTTTATTGTTTGCGGTGTTGACGTTGTTGTCGGTACTCAATGGTCAAACGACGATTTTTTATGTGATTTATTTTTTTTGGTTCAATGAGCTGATTTGTTTGATTGTTGACCGATTAATGCATAAAAATAACCCAAATGTAGCGTTAGAAAAAAGCATATCGAGCAACTCGATTTTTGGTGCTTTTTTTCAGATGATGGTGTATTTTGTCTTTATTGTGGTGTATTTTGGTTTTTTGGCAAGCCATGAAAATACAGCGATTGTTATGGCAAATATGCAGGTGTTGTTTTTACAAAATTGGTTTTTTAACATCAATTTACTTTTGGTTTTATGCGAACGAATATATTTACATAAAACAAAACAACCACTAGATGTGCGTTTAGGAATGTTTACGCCCAATATGATTGTTTTACACGTTTCAATTATTCTAGGCGCTGTTTTGATGTTTTTTGTCGTATATAATTTTCCGACAATTTTTACTCCCGACAATTTGTGGGGTTCGGTACTTATCATTTTACCTTTTTTGTTACTAAAGATGGGTATGAATTATCTAACATCACCATTCAAAAACTAATTGAGTAAACTCAAAAACTTTAGCATGAAAAAAATATTTTTAATTCTAACATTTTTTATAAGTATGTCTGTTGTTGCGCAATCTGCCGATAAACAGATGTTTAGCCCCGAAACGCATTGGTCTGCTTTTGGCCATAAAAAGCAAGTGAGCCAAGTAGCCATCGCTTACTACAAATCTGACAGCTTGGGTTACGAGCCTTCGATGGTAGAGGTTTATAGCTACAATGATGCCGGACATATTGTGCAAAAATATATCCGAATTTTTGGTGACTTTGCTAGCGAAACCGCACATAATTATGTGTATAAAAAAGGCTTGCTTGATAGTATCAATACAATAGCATCGGCAAAAAACTTTAATCGTCAACAAAAATTACTGTACAATGACAACAATCAACTGATTCAAATAAAAGCAACAGGTAAGTTTGCTGATTATACAGACAAGTATAGCTATGACTCATCAGGTAAGCTCGCATCTATCCAGCGAAAATGGACAAAAGGCGGCAGCCGAATGTTTACTTACAACCAAGACAAACAATATGTGCACGAAAAAGAAATAGGCGAGAACGGAAAAATCTATGAAGAATATAAAATCTATGACAACAACCAGCTTTTTGCGTCTTTTAGCCTCCATCAGCGATCAGTTGTCGTGTTTCACAATGCTTATCATCGTGCCGATATTGAAGTAGAAGTGAACGAAAACGCATTGAATTACGCGCTCAAAATGCGAAATTTGAAAACCTCTGATACCAATATGTTTGCCAAAACTATGGGCGAATTGCAAGGCTTACCAACATCGCGAACCCTCTTTGATATTCCGGCTGAAGTTCGAAACGAGACTGGCGATTGGATCAGACGATTACAATTTGACCGCAGCTATTCTGCCGGAGAAAAACGAATGGTGTTCAAAAAAATTGTTTATGCCGATGGTACAGAAAGCGGTGGTACCGACTATGATATGATTTTTGCACACAAAGTAAAACACATTAAATAATATCTATGATGAAAAATTTATTGACAATGATTTTGTGCCTAATGGGTTGGATAACAACGGCACAAACGTCAAATCCTTACGCAACTACACCAACCGACGAGCTTTATGGTTATTACCAAAACGGAAATGATTTTGAAAATCTCAAAACGAAAATCAATTTGCATTTTTCGATATTACGAGCGACAGGGCTCACCAGTACCGAAATCAGTAGGCGCTCAGACAGAGAATATACCTTGGTATGGAAACACAAAACAGATGACAACCAAACGGTTGAGCTGACAATTTTGTATCAATTTTTAGTTCCGTATTTCAAAGTAACTATACAAAATGTCACTTTTACTACTGCATCGGGTTATCAAATGTCACTCACGCACGACTCGACAGACGCTGTAGTGAAAAGGGTTTATGGCAGTTATTACGACATTACGATAAATAATTTGTTAGAAAATATCAGGCCTGCAAAAACTTTTACCAAGCAAGAATTTCAACAAGCGTTGAAGACGATAGACCAAGCCCCAAGCAATTAATTAATCAACGAAAGCTATGAAAAATCGTTATATAATAGGGGTTGTTGCGTTGGTGTTATCTTTTAGCACCAGCGTAGTAGGTCAGTCGTTGCCCAATATTCACGTCAGCGATTTTGGTTTTGCTTCATCGGTAAAAAGCGTTGAGCAAATGTATTATTCGGTTGAAGATGATGAGGTCGATTCGGTCGAAAAAGTTATTTATGATTTTGACAATCAAGGCAATATTCTGCAAATAGAAAGACAAAGTTTTGTAGAGCCTTTTTGGGAAAAATCTGTTAGTAAAATTCGTGAAAACAAAATTAGAAAAATCACTTGGACGTCTAATCAATCTTTTTTGCGTCGCACACAAAAATTTACTTATAATCGTCAGGGAAAAATCGTTCGGCAAAAAATTAAGCATCACGAAAAGCCAACCGATGTTTTGCAATACGATTATGAAAACGGAAAGTTAACAAAAATAAAGGCAAAATTGGATGGTGCCGAGTCAGAAACCACCTTTTATTATTCAATAAATGGCAATTTGTATAAAAGCACGTATCGTCAAAAAGTAGAAAACAAAGGTGATGCAGTAACCCACACTTTTTATCTTGAAAATCAAGAAATTCTTGCTTATGACGAACCTCAAAACAATATTTATGCCGATTTTTACTTGAAGGATTTGGCACATGCAAAAATTAAGATTATTGAGAATAAAACGATGCTAGACAAAGCTTTTAAAGGCATTCAGCGTTTTGATAAAGAAGCTCCAAATGATAATCTACCGTTTGATTTGTCTCAATATTCTGCCCAAACTTTTCAGTTTTTTGATAAAAATCGTCAATCAGTAAACCTTTTCAGTTTGTTGTTTTTTGCCCAAGATCAACACAAAAATATCATTGCCGAAGCCGAAGTAAATCCAAAAACAAACAAAATTGCGATTGTTGGTTTTTTTAAAATCACTTTTGTAGATGGGACAACGGTAGGCACGACAGATTTCGATAAAGATAAAATGTCTTATTTTTATGAGTTGTTGTCAGAGTTTAACCTTCAAAAACGAATAAACAGATGAAAAAAAGCATACAAATTTTAATTTTTTTCGTGATTTTTTGCATGTTGATCATGCCTCGCCTTGCTTTTGCCAACGTTGCTCAACCAGGGGTTTGGAATGCAGGCGGAACCGTTTTTACTATGCTTTATCCCGAAGATTCACTTTCTTTTAAAAAAGTGCAAATGCAGCAAGAGCAAATTTTTATACAATTATACAAAGGTTATGCGGTGGTCAAAGGCGTTTATCACTTCCGAAATACGACAGCTGAGTCGCTCAGTTTCAGGATGGGGTA
>JBFHGP010000024.1:0-22489 GCA_041583035.1 Flavobacterium sp. | reverse complement strand
CACAAAAATGTTTTTTTTTGCTTAATTTGTTCGTATAACTCTTGTGTAGTCATTTTTCTGATTTTATCTATTTGTTGGCTCGATATTTTTGTTTGTCTAGAAGACAATTGCTGAGCTTTGATTAAAAAAAAGCCTCAAAAAGAGGCTTTACAAAAATATTAAAATACTTCGGATTCTTTCAATTTTTCGGTGTTCGAAACCAATTGTAACTCGTCAATTACTTTTTGTAAATTACCGTTCATCACACCATCCAAATCATAAATCGTCAACCCAATACGGTGATCGGTCACACGCCCTTGCGGATAATTGTACGTACGAATTTTTGCCGATCTATCTCCAGAAGACACCTGCGAATTTCTCTTTTTGGCATCCTCTTCTTGTTTTTTGGCCAACTCCATCTCATACAAACGCGAACGCAATACAGACAAGGCTTTGTCTTTGTTTTTGTGTTGTGATTTTTCGTCCTGACATTGGGCTACCAACCCCGTAGGAATATGCGTCATACGCACTGCCGACTTGGTTGTATTTACCGATTGACCTCCTGGACCAGATGAACAAAACAAATCGATACGAACATCATTCATATCTATCTGAACATCAAACTCCTCAGCCTCTGGCAACACCATTACCGTCGCTGCCGAGGTATGTACACGCCCTTGAGTCTCTGTCTGTGGCACACGTTGCACGCGATGCACACCGGCTTCGAATTTTAACGTACCATATACATCTTCGCCTGTTACTTCAAAAATAACTTCTTTAAAACCGCCAGAAGTCCCTTCATTGGTATCTACCACAGAGGTTCTCCATCCTTTAGACTCGCAGTATTTGGTGTACATTCTAAACAAGTCTCCTGCAAAAATAGAAGCCTCGTCTCCACCTGTACCTGCACGAATCTCTACCATTACATTTTTGGCATCTTCGGGGTCTTTAGGGATAAGCATAAATTTGATTTCCTCTTCGAGTTCTGGCACACGCTCTTGAGCTTCGTCCATTTGCATTTTGGCCATTTCTACCATTTCGTCGTCGCTACCGTCAGCCAAAATCTCTTTGGCTTCTTCGATATTTGCCACAAGGGTCACATACTCCTCTCGCTTTTCTACCAAAGCTTTGAGGTCTTTATACTCTTTATTGAGCTGAACATAACGCTTTTGGTCAGCGATTACATCTGGCTGGATAATCAAATCTGAAACTTCGTCAAAACGTTGTTTGACAAATTCTAATCTTTCTAACATCATAATCCTATAATTTCGAATCTACAAAATTACAAAAAAGATTATTTATTAAGAGCCTGTTTAAAATTTTTATCATCATGTTTAGACAAAATAAAAAACCTGCAAAGTTTTATCACTTTACAGGTTTTTGGTGTTGTGTTTTTATTATTTACCTAGCCTTTCAGAATATTTCTAGAAATTACCATCTTTTGGATTTCGGTTGTTCCCTCTCCGATAGTACACAATTTTGAATCTCTATAGAATTTTTCTACCGGATAATCTTTGGTATAACCATATCCGCCATGAATTTGTATAGCCTCTGTCGATACTTTTACACATACTTCAGACGCATACATTTTTGCCATCGCACCAATTTTGGTCACTGGTAAATGGTTGTCTTTGAGGTATGCGGCTTTGTGCAACAACAGCTCAGAAGCCTCGATTTCTGTCGCCATGTCTGCCAATTTGAAACCAATGGCTTGGAATTGCGAAATCGGTTTACCAAACTGTACACGTTCTTTTGAATATTTCAAAGCTGCTTCGTAAGCGCCTTTGGCAATCCCTAAAGACAATGCGCCAATAGAAATACGTCCGCCGTCCAAAATTTTCATAGCTTGGACAAATCCTTCACCAACTTCTCCCAAACGGTTAGCGTCTGGCACGCGACAGTTGTCAAAAATCAACTCAGCTGTTTCTGAGGCGCGCATTCCTAATTTATTTTCTTTTTTTCCGCTGCTAAAACCTGGAGTTCCTTTTTCTACCACAAAAGCAGTCATTCCGTGCGAATCACCTTTTTCTCCAGTACGCACAATCACCACAGCTACTTGCCCAGAAATAGCATGAGTAATAAAGTTTTTAGCGCCGTTCAATATCCAATCGTCACCGTCTTTTACAGCAGTAGTTGCCATTCCGCCAGCATCAGAACCTGTATTGTGCTCGGTCAATCCCCAAGCGCCAATCCACTCGCCTGTAGCCAATTTCGGAATCCATCTTTTCTTTTGCTCGTCGTTGGCAAAAGTTAAAATATGATTGGTACACAAAGAGTTGTGTGCTGCTACCGACAATCCGATTGATGAATCTACTTTAGAGATTTCTTCAATCACGGTAATGTATTCGTGGTAACCCAAACCAGAGCCGCCCAATTCTTCTGGCACCAATACGCCCATAAAGCCCATCTCACCTAGTTTGTGAAAAAGCTCTACTGGGAAAGTTTGAGATTCGTCCCACTCCATAATATTCGGGCGAATATGTTGTTCTGCAAAGTCTTGGATAGACTGTGCTATCATTTTTTGTGTTTCGTTGTATGAAAAATCCATAGTTGTCGTATTATCATTAATTTGAAGTCCTCAAATATAAGCTAATTATACTTAATTTGTCAAGCGGAAAGTAAGGAATCTGTGCTAAATCTTTTTGGGTGAGTGGTTGGTCTTGCTTGCTGCGGTAAACAACGATGCTGCGCGCCACCTTATAATTGATGTATGGGACTTGTTGTAAGTCATCAATATTTGCACGGTTGATATCTATTTTTACAATCGTAGGACGTGTATTAACTGTAAAATATTTCTCCAAAACCACATACACATTGGTTGGTAGTCGCTCGATAAAACGAAATTGCTTGGTGCTGACAAATCCGCCAAATTTATCGCGTTCTTGGATAATTTTTTTGGCAGAATAATCTCCTATTCCGCTTATTGCTATCAAATCTTCATAAGTTGCTGTATTGATATTTTTGCGTGCAATTGTTGGTGTTGCGGAAGAAGAACTGCTTTTTTGAACGAAATCCGGAAATTTAAAATACTCTTTATGTTTAGCTATCCATTCGTCAGACACTTGAGTAACTTGTTGAAATTCTTTGGCCGAATTCACATATTTATTTTTGGCTCTGAACGCCTGTAAACGATCAACCTCTGCTGTTGACAACCCTAACACATACGCTCGATAATCGGTAATAAAATTGGGATTAAACGGCGACAACACATACTTTTTGGACGCTGCAATGCTATCCAAACGCTTTTCTGTCAGCGCCATAGCCGACTGATCAACCACAAAATCATCTGCTTGGCTAGTAGGCAAAAAAAACAATCCTATTTGCAACAAAATCACGAATACAATCATAGCAATAATTGCCCAGCGCTGAGATTGGGTATAATAAGAAAACATAGGCTATATTTTTTGGTTAATCACTTGATGCCCCACTGCACAGTCTAGACAACGGTTGAGCGTACAATAATTTTGTTTGAGGTGAATCATGGTTTGTGAATCTAGGGCATTACTTATCTCTACACCCAATTGCTGATACAAATCGGTGAGGTGATTTTTTTCTGGTTTGAGCTGTTGATAAGCCTCAAGTATATCTTCAAAATCATTTTTATCCGCATAATTACCATAAACAAACCGAAAAGGGAGTACGGTATTAATCAACAACAAATCAATAAAATTTGTCGTCATTTTTTTACTGGTTTGTTTGCTTTCTTTACCCAAAACATAATGCGTTTGCCAATAATCAGCAGGCTGAATTTGCAATATCTTTAAAGTCTCTTGGTAATTTATTGGCTCTACCACCAACGCGTGAAAAAGATGCTGTTGACGATGAAAAAGCTGTGCCAATTGCGCCAATCTTACCGTCGGGAAATTGGGTGGACGCAAACGAAAAAACTGCGGTTTGCCCAACAAATTATCTGCCAATTGATGTTTGCTTTTGAGATACAAAAACGTTTGTTGCAACTGCTGGCTGTAGGCGTCCAAAGGCTCGTCTAGCAAATTGGCCATACCCAAAAACAAAGCTTCGAGATGCAACAATTGATGGCGCTCTTTTTGCACCACCGAAAAAGGTAACCTCATGGCCAAGTCAGCAAAATACTTACCGTTGGCTTTGAGCCCAAAACTCTTGACCACAAACTGATAAAAAACTTCTTCCCAATGGTTGTTGGTCGCCGTCAGTCGCTCTTGCATTGGGGCAGATTTGTACGCCAAACGCTCTACCAACAACCGCTCTTTCCACGACAACCACACAATTGGCTTGACCTCTGCGATAAAAGATTCGCAATTGAGATATTTTTTGGTCTGAAATAATTTTTGATAATTTTTGTGTGTTGATGACGCCACATAATCGGCCAATATCAAGGTAGGCAAAGGCGTTTCGTCTGAACGAAAAATAGGCACATCATCTTCCCAAACCACATGCAAAATTACATTGTCATAGGCAGGGTCTTGTTGATGATGATGGATATACCAGCTCGAACTTTTGACATGCATCTCGACGTTGCCCGCCCACAATTGACCATCAATGCGGATTTTTGCATTGAAAAAATCTGGTCCGTCAGTGGAGGTGTATTCGCCAAAATTGATAATTTCTACCGACTTACCATCAGTAGTTAACAAATGTCGGGTATCAAGAGCTTTATTTTTCCATACATGATGCAAAAAATCCTCTTTCATAGCAATATTTTACCTAAAGCTACAAAATTATCATCAATCGACAAAAAATTAACATACAAAAAAAGTCCTTTCAGAGAAAAAATCTCCAAAAGGACTTGTCTTATAAATTCAATATTATTATTGTTTTTCGCTTTTCTTGACATCCATCACCGGCAATAAACCATCAGACGGAATGTAAATAATTTGCGGCAAACTACCTTTGTCTGCCAATTTTTCGAGTGTACGGATAAACAAATACTGATTGTAAGTTTCGTTTAGCGTACCGTTTTCTACTTTCATCGCCTCTGCCATCCCTCTTGCCCGTTCAATTTCGGCTTGAGCGTTCAGTTTTTCTGCTTCGAGGCGAGCTTTGGCCTCTTCTACCAAAATTTTACGATTTTGTTCGGCCTTTGCCATCTCTGCTTTTCCGGCCATTTCTTGCTGCCAAACGTTGTATTTTGGCAAACCAAACATCAAGCCAACCAGTAGAACAACACCCGCCAACAATACACCAACCAGTGCTGTTGCATTAAAAGTTTTCATATTTTTTTGTTTTATAAGTTAATCTAAATAATCCATTTTTTTCATCCAATCGTCATTGAAAATTTTGCCCACGTAGCGCGAACCAGAATCATGGAAAAGCACCACCACTACGTCTTCGGGTTTAAAATGTTCGCTCAATTGCAACACACCTTTGATCGCCGAGCCAGCAGACATCCCTACAAAAAGCCCTTCTTCTTTCGCCAAACGACGAGTGTATACTGCAGCATCTTTGTCTGTCACTTTGGTAAAACCGTCGATGATAGAAAAATCTACATTTTTAGGCAAAATATCTTCGCCAATGCCTTCGGTAACGTATGGGTAAATTTCGTTTTCGTCAAATTCGCCTGTCTCGTGGTATTTTTTAAAGACCGAACCATAAGTGTCCACACCCCAAATTTTTACATTTGGATTTTGTTGTTTGAGGTATTTGCCCACTCCAGAGATTGTCCCACCAGTACCTACACCTACGACAAAATGCGTGACGCCACCTTGTGTTTGCTCCCAAATTTCGGGGCCGGTTTGTTCATAATTTGCTTGTGCATTAGACGGATTATCGTATTGATTAACATACCACGAATTGGGCGTTTCTTCTGCCAATCTTTTGGATACCGAATAATATGAGCGTGGGTCTTCGGGCTCAACATCTGTTGGACAAACCACCACTTGTGCACCTACCGCGCGCAAAATATCCATTTTTTCTTTGGATTGTTTATCTGTGATTACACAAACTAACTGATAACCTTTGACGATAGCTGCCAATGCCAACCCCATACCGGTATTGCCCGACGTACCTTCGATGATAGTACCTCCCGGTTGCAAACGACCGTCTTGCTCAGCATCTTCGACCATTTTTAACGCCATGCGATCTTTACAAGAATGCCCTGGGTTGAAGTACTCGACCTTTGCCAACACTTTGCAAGGCAGGTTTTTGGTGATTTTATTGATTTGTACCAATGGCGTGTTGCCAATGGTTTCTAAAATATTTTTTGCGTAGTTCATTTTTTATTATCTTTAACACAAAGATAGTAAGAATTTGCAGAAAAAACAGCTTTAATGTGGTTTTGCGTTAACCCATTAGCCAACACTAAAAAAACAGCTTTATTTTTGTGATTTTTTAAAAAATTTATAGAAATTATTTTATTATTATTGTTATTATTGTTATTATTGCTTGACAAATAATTCTAAAAACATAAATTATTATGAAGAAAATCACCTTATTTGCAGTATTGCTGTCGAGTTTTTTCTTTTTTTCGTGCGATAACGAGCATGACGAAGACACTTCACAAGAAATTCCGAACAGTGTAAAAGCAACCGAAGATTTTTATGGCCAACGGATAGAAAGTGTTGATTATGCAGATAATGATGACTGGTGGTTTGCCGGCTTAGTTTCTACTACAGCGGGTACTGGCTGCTTGGGCGCACCTTTAAGCCTCAATTTCCCTGACCCTGACTGGTATGCTATACCTGGAGCTGGAGACTATAATTTTTCTGTATATAGTGGACTAAACCCTTTACCTGTTTCTACTATCAATTATATGAATTGGGGGTTTATGCAAACACTGGCTTTTAGTTAATTAATAAACACTACCTGTCTGTATTTAAGAGAAACACAGACAGGTAACTATCAAAAAAACCGACTATTATGAAAAAAACATTAATCCTTTTTATTAGCCTGATCACTGTCGCTACTTTTTCACAAACCGAAGAACCTTTCTCTTACCAAAAAGAATGGGCTACCGCAAACCCTTTACACAGTACAGTTTCTTTTTTTTCTGACGGATCATCTTTGTTGTACGGATACAATTTGGATGGCGCATTTGATGAACTAGTGCCAGAAAATAGCGATTTTAAACAGCATGTATTGGCAAAAATAAGCAATGAACCAGAGCTGGCATTTACCCTCCCTTTTGGAGACAACAGCACCATACTCCATAATTCACTCATAAGCATAGACGAAGAAAATAATTTTTACTTGAGCGGACATACCCAACAAGCTGATGAGATAGGTACCACTGGTACACACCAACCCGATTTTCAGACAAATATGACTTTGCCCGACACCTTGTATCTGAACGAAACTGACTATGTTATTTACCCACCTCGTTTGTGCAATAAAGGTTATTTGGTTAAATACGACACCAACGGCAACAAACTTTGGGGCACTTATTTGGGGGGCAATCAAGAAGAGACTCTTCACCAAACAATTGCCAAAAACGGCGAAATCATGGTTGTAGGACGCACCTTTTCTAATACCGGATTGGCCACCCCGGGCGCATATATGGAAGAACCTGACGAATACTTGGATGATGACAACCAAGCCCCTTTTATTGCCAAATTTGACAGCGCAACCGGCAACCTGTTATGGGCAACTTATTTGCCTAGCGAATTTGGTAATGTACAAGACGTCACCCTACACCCCTCAGGAGAAATCTTTATCTCTAAGCATTGGTATTCTTCTATAGACGGCTATGCACCAAAAATTGTAAAAATTGCCACAGACGGCACAACTATCACAGAAACCCCACTAACAGGAATGCTCTCAACTACTATCGGCAACCCATTCAGAATGAAAATAGACAGCGAGAACAACCTGTACATTACCGGCCATACCAGTAGCTCAGAAAACATCACCACTCCCGGCACCTACAAAACTATCAAAACCAATAACAGAGAAGGATACATCCTCAAATATGATAGCGCATTGAACAAATTGTGGGGTACCTATCTACCCGTTGAATGGGTTGACGTATTTGATAGTTTTGCCTATCCCGGAGGTTTCCCACACACCGATGACAACGGCAACACCAATCTTTATATAATAGGTGCAACCAGCGAAAGTGGGTTAGCCACCCAAGGCGCTTATCAAGAAACTATAACTGGCGAAACAGACCTTTACTTGCTCAAACTCAACGACAATGGTCAGCTCAATTGGTTTTCTTACTTTGGTGGACCAGCAGTAGAATCTACAGCATATAGTCAAACTTTTGTTGATGAAAACGATAATTTATACTTCTCTGGCATATCTAAAAGCACTTCTGATATTCTAACAGAAAACCCTTTGTTTGATTACCCGCAATTTCCTATTCCGTATAAGTTTATCGCTAAGTTTGCCCATGTAAAAAATGTTTCGCATCCGCAGCAGGAGTACAGTTTTAGGCTATACCCCAACCCGGCTACTGACTATCTTGCCATAGAAAGCACTTTTTTGTTTGACAACAATACCATGCTTACTGTTTTTGACCTACAAGGCAAAAAAGTCCATCAACAAACAGCTACCTACGCAAATACCCAAGTAATAAAAACCAACACTTGGGCAAAAGGCAACTATCTGTTAGAAATCAGCAATAGTCAGTTTACCAAAACTATAAAGTTTGTGGTGAGGTAGCACAATGATATTTTTGGTGATTTTTAAAATTTGCATATTATGATGTTTTTTATTAATTTGTTGTCGTTTTAGCACGCTATTCTCAATTACATTTCCTGTACAGATTATTCGACTCTACTGCGTTGCGCTCAGAATGACAGGTTGAGGTGGTTATTAAAATTAAAACCAATTGTCATGAAAAAACTTTTTATTCTCTTAGCTTGTTTGTTATTTATAACAACTTATGCCCAAACCGAAGAACCTTTTCCTTACCAACGGGAATGGGTAACAGCGGGACCATTTAACCACCCCAACAATTTCAGCTATCACTTTTTTCCGAGTGGGGCTACATTGTGCATAGGACATAACTATAATGATGGTCAGTATGATGAATTTATCACAGAAGACACCGAGTTTAAACACTTTGTCATAGCTAAGATTAGCCCTGATCAAGCGTTTGAATTTGCTTTTCCTTTTGGTAGTTATGAAAGCACTACAGTGATTGCACGACTTACCGACGATGAAAACAACTTTTACCTGGGCGGACCTACGCAACAAACTGTTGAAATAGGCACTCCCGGCACGCACCAGCCTAACTTTCCGGGCAATATGACCTTGCCCGACACCTTGTACTTCAATGAGAATGATTATATCATTTACCCGCCTCGCCTGTGTTATTCGGGCTTTGTGGTCAAATATGACGAAAACGGTAACAAACAATGGGGCACCTATCTAAGTGGTGACCAAGAAGAACGGATAATAGCAGCTGTTGCCAGAAACAATGAAGTGGTTGTATTGGGTACAACCTTTTCCAATAACGGGTTAAGCACACCCGGTGTGTTTATGGAAGAAGCCGGTGAAAACCTCTCTTATAACAATCAACGAAACTTTGTTGCCAAGCTCAATGCACAAAACGGCAATCTGCTGTGGGCTACTTACTTACCATCTATTGAAGGATCAACTTCATCATCTGTGAAAGTAACCTCAACCGGAGAAGTTATTATGCATTACCCCCATCCGTATTCTCACATCCTGAAAATTAGTACTGACGGAACCAATATAACAGAGCATACGCTTGAAGGTGTTTTCTCCGGATCTCACATGATTACTTTGGATAGTGAGGACAATCTATATCTGTACGGAAGAACCCTTTCGGAAGAAAACATTGCCACTCCCGGTACCTACAAAACGGCAAAAACCAATGAATTGGAAGGGTATATTGTGAAATATGACAGCTCATTGAACAAATTATGGGGTAGTTATCTTCCTATAGCAGAAGCTTCCGGAGGATTTATTCCGGAAATTAGCATTACCCCTCATACAGATGAGCATGGCGATATCAATGTGTATGTAAGCGGAGGTACACAAGAAAGCGGCTTGGCTAGTGATGGTGTTTATCAGGAAAATCCGTCAGAAGGAATAGATGGTTATATCCTCAAGCTTAATCCAAACGGACGACTCAACTGGTTTACTTATTACGGAAGTATTTCAGATGAATATATTTACAGAACTCAAATTGACCAAGAGAATAACTTGTATTTTTTGGGGCTCTCAAATGAAGCCTCCGAAACCTCGGGAATATTAACTGAAAACCCATTGTTTGATTACCCACAATATCCTGTTTCGTATAGTTTTATTGGTAAATTTACCCATAATAAAAATGTTTCCACCCTACAGAAGGAGTACAGCTTTAGGCTATATCCCAACCCAGCTACTGACTACCTTGCCGTAGAAAGCACCTTTTTGTTTGACAACAAAACACAGCTCACTGTGTATGACATACAAGGAAAGTTAATCTATAATCAACCCGCAGCATATTCCAATACACAGGTAATACAAACCAACAACTGGGCTAAAGGTAACTATCTGTTAGAAATCAGCAATAGTCAGTTTACCAAAACTATAAAGTTTGTGGTGAGGTAGCGTGGTTATTAACTAAAGAAATCCCAAATCACACCTATCCGGATGGTCATGTCTCTATGTGGGTAGTTAGGTGCTGCCAGTTGATTGTTTTTTTGCTGAAAAGGTTCGTTAAAATTTTCTACTTTAAAAAACACTCGTGCTGTGCGTATCTTGGCATTGAAGAAAAAATCTAGTACAGGGTAATTACCTATTTTGGTTTGTGTTTGGGTATAAAAGTCGCCAACTACTGGCAAATAGCCATCGGCATAATAAGCGGTAAAATATTGAAAAGTGATACCAGTTTGCAAAAACAATGCTTTGTCAAACCAATAATCTGAATAGTAAAGAGTATTGCGCATGGTAAGCTCTGGTAGATTGAGTACCTTGTCGGCTTGCTCTACTGTTTGGTACAACACGGTATTGTCTAGCGCAAACTTACCTAGCTTGAATTCTTTTTGCAATCTCAGCCCCAAATAGTTAATTGCGCTGCCGTACTGCATGGGTGCAACGGTTAACTCTCGGATTCTGCCTTGGCTATCCACCGTTGGGTTGTCCAATGCAAAAAAAACTTTGTCATGCAACAACTGATAATCGGCACCGATGTTTACCCAAGGTGTTTGTACTTGCGCTTGTAGTCGATTGATTTTTTCGTTATCAAACTGATTGTACCAATTATAACCCACGTAGTTACTCTGAAAAAGCTGTTGCGTTAATCGGGCTTGTTTACTGATAAAATCATATTTTGCCAACACCTGAATATTATCTGTTGGCTGATAAGCAAACAAACCGCTAAGTTCGCTCAAAGTGTTACCAACTATTGATTGTCTGGCAGAAAAATCGGCATCGATGCGTGAGTTGCGCAACTGATATTTACCCACCACACTCACCACATCGTCTTGTAAAGCATCGGGCACCAAGACTGAACCGTTTTGTGACAATACCTGCGAAGAGTAATAATAATTGTAGTTAAAATGTTCTAATCCAAAAGATAGTTCGCCCCACTTTTGATGGTCAAAACTCAAAGCCAATTGGTTATAAAAATTGCGGTTGCGCACCTTGTCGTAAACATTTGAGGCAAAGCTTTGCCCGTAATAATTCTCGATGAGATTGCTTTGAGGCTGAGTACCGTCTAGCTCTGTAAAATAATTGACCGGATTGGTATCGTCTTGGCTAAAAGCATTGGTCAAATATTCATATTTAAATATATGCTTGATTGCTAAAGCATTGTTGGACGTTTGTACAAAATCGTATCGATGTTGTAAATAACCACGAAAGCCTTTATACAAAGAAGTTGCATCTCTAAAAAAAACATTGAGACGCTCTCTGTTGCCGTATTCGCCATCATTGTTATAATACAAATTCGGGTCAGTGATACCACCATTTTCTTGCGAAGAAATATCTTGTACAGCAATATGCGTTTTGAGGTTATACCTATTGTTTTCAGAGAAATATGATCCGCCAATTTTGAAATTACCGTTACTCGTTAACTGGTTGATGTATGCCCCGTTTGAGCGAATGCCTTTATAACCAACAAAAACATTTAGTCGTCTGTGAAGATTGGTCGTAAACAAAGCATCTAAGGTTTGGCCTTGCTTAATTGCCGAACGATAATACAACTCTGATGTTGGCGTAGGCACGTGATAATAATTCACATCTTCAGCCGCTTGATAAGCAAATTGTCGTGCGCCAAAACCGATGGTTGGATAGGCTTGATATTGCCCAATACCAAAATCTAAAGTATTGTATGATTGTCCGTCGTTGGCCAATGACAAAAGTCCAAAATCATCTTTGCGGAGGTAGTTGACCGCATAATGTTTTTTGATCGTCAGGGTGGTATCAAAAGCTGTGATATAATCTTGATAATCTCTAATCAAATATTTATCGATAGACGGAATACTGTCTGGCTTTTGCGTTTTTATGCCCTTAACACTGTCGTTTTGGATTACACTAATATCCGTTTTTTGACTCGATGTTGTCTTTGTCGATTGTATTTTTTGCAAATCGCCACTGGCAACACCACGCAAAGGTTTGCGCTGTGCAAACGCTGCAACAGACATCAATAGAAAAATAACAAGCCACTTATGCATAGACTAATTTTTTACAAAGGTAACTTTTTTCTATCATTTACACAGAATAAGTTGGGCGATAAAAAAACCTGAACTCGAAGGTTCAGGTTAATGATTTATTGTTTTACGTTAAACGCTTTTTCTTGCGGATAATAAGCTACATCGCCCAACTCTTCTTCGATGCGAAGCAGTTGGTTGTATTTTGCCATACGGTCTGAGCGCGAAGCCGAACCTGTTTTTATCTGTCCACAGTTTAGCGCCACAGCCAAGTCGGCAATGGTATAGTCTTCTGTCTCGCCCGAGCGGTGCGACATCACTGAGGTATAACCTGCTCTGTGCGCCATCTCTACTGCGGCGATGGTCTCGGTCAAAGTTCCGATTTGGTTTACTTTAATCAAAATAGAGTTGGCCGTTTGGTCATTAATACCTTTCTCTAGTCGGCGAACATTGGTTACAAACAAATCGTCACCAACCAATTGTACTTTGTCTCCTACTTTGTCTGTCAAAGATTTCCAACCAGCCCAATCGTCTTCTTGCATACCATCTTCGATAGAAATAATTGGGTATTGTTCGCAAAGTTGAGCCAAATAATCAGCTTGCTCTTCGGCGGTACGGATTACGCCTTTGTCGCCTTCAAACTTGGTATAATCATATTTGCCATCTACATAAAACTCAGAAGCGGCACAGTCTAAAGCAATCATGATGTCTTCGCCAAAAGAATATCCAGCATTTTCTACTGCTTTTTTGATGCTATCAAGTGCATCTTCTGTACCGTTGAGCGTTGGCGCAAAACCACCTTCGTCACCTACGGCAGTAGACAAGTTGCGGTCGTGCAATACTTTTTTGAGGTGATGAAAAACCTCTGTACCCATTTGCAAAGCAGCCGAAAAATTTTTGGCTTTTACCGGCATAATCATAAACTCTTGAAAAGCGATAGGCGCATCTGAGTGCGAGCCACCGTTGATGATGTTCATCATTGGCACTGGCAAAGTATTGGCCGATACCCCGCCGATATAGCGGTATAAAGGCAAGCCTAACTCGTTGGCAGCAGCTTTGGCCACTGCTAATGAAACACCCAAAATAGCATTGGCACCAATATTGGATTTGTTTGGCGTACCATCCAATTCAATCATGGCTTGGTCGATGTTATTTTGTTCAAAAACGCTATGCCCAACAATGGTTTCGGCAATAATTGTATTGACATTGTTCACGGCATTTTGCACGCCTTTGCCCATAAAATCTTTACCGCCATCGCGTAGCTCTACAGCTTCGTGCTCGCCAGTAGAGGCGCCAGAAGGCACTGCTGCTCTTCCTAAAAAACCGTTTTCGGTGATTACATCTACCTCGACAGTTGGGTTACCACGAGAATCTAAAATTTGTCTTGCATGAATTTTTACAATGGTACTCATATCAATAATTGTGTTGTGTGTTTTAGTGTTGCAAATGTAGTTAATTTTTTTGTTAAAAAATTTTTTGCAAGTAGTAATTATATCATCACAATCACGAGATACATTCACATAATTAATCTAAATTTTGACACGTTTGAAAACACCATTTTGTATGCTCAAGATTGTTTATTAAATTAATTTGTAAGCAATCAGGCTCTTTTTGCAATAAATCTTGGAGTTGTTTTATCAATTGTTTTTCATTATTGGCCAAACCTACACTTTTCTTTTCAGAGCAATCTATAGTGAATTTTGGCTCAACAGTATATTCAATCACCTTGATAGGTGTTTTGGTTTCTTTATGCCAATAAACCAAATCTGTACAAAAAAGTTTTGAATCGGCGTAATTCAGTTTGTACGTAATTAAATTAATCGGAAGGTCATCGTCACTTTTATCAACTGTGTAACTATCTACCAAACTATTGATTTCGTGATGAAATTGTGTAAGCACTTGTTCTTTTTGATTAGAATCATCATTTATATTTTTATCAAATAGCACAATGGTATCTGTTTTTAAACCATCAAAAAAATTAATCTCAGATGCAAAATCAGCTATTGCTTTGTCACTTAATATAGGTTCTTCTACATTTTGTGCTTTATCGTTTTTGCATGACAACAATGCCAGTAAAAAAAGCGGCATAAACCATAAATTCTTTTTCATAATAATCATATTTAAATCAACATCTACGCAATAATAATACAGAAAAACAAATATATCATTACTAAAAACAAAAAAGGCCAGAAAACTTTCTGACCTTTTGAGTTGTATTGGTTATTTATTTGCTTGCATATTGCTGACAAAATCGTCAAACAAATAACGAGAATCGTGTGGCCCAGGGCTAGATTCTGGGTGGTATTGTACTGAGAAAATAGGTTTGTTTTTCACTTTTATACCAGCCACGGTATTGTCATTGATATGGTAATGAGAAATCTCTAAAGCTGGATGATTCTCTACCTCTTCGCGCACCACGGCAAAACCGTGATTTTGCGAGGTGATTTCGCCCTTACCTGTAGCTACATTGAGCACTGGATGATTGATACCACGGTGACCGTTAAACATTTTATAGGTAGTCACTCCGTGCGACAACGCGATGAGTTGATGCCCGAGACAAATACCAAAAACAGGTTTGTTGCCTTCCAAAATTTTGCTCACTTCGCTAACGACTTCTGTGAGTGGTTGTGGGTCGCCAGGACCATTAGACAAGAAGTATCCGTCTGGGTTAAAACTATCTAATTCTTCTTTGGTGCTGTTGTATGGAAAAACTTTTACATAGCAGTCTCTCTCTGCCAAGCAGCGCAAAATATTGGTTTTGATGCCAAAATCCATAGCCGCAACTTTGTAAGTAGCGTTTTCATCTCCGAAAAAATATGGTTCTTTCGTAGATACTTTTGAAGCCAATTCTAAACCTTCCATACTTGGCACTTCTTGCAACATGCTTTTGAGCTCTTCGATAGATTTACCGTCGGTAGAGATCACTGCATTCATGGCGCCATTGTCACGAATATGCGCTGTGAGCGCGCGAGTATCGACGTCAGAAACGGCAACCAAGCCTTTGTTTTCGAAATAATTGTATAGAGAGTCAGAGGCTGCTGGTCTTGAGTAAGTGTAGCTAAAGTTGCGACAAACCAAGCCTGCAATTTGTATATCTGACGAATCGGTATCAGCATCTGTCACTCCATAGTTACCTACGTGAGCGGTAGTAGATACCATAATTTGTTTGTAATAAGACGGGTCTGTGAAAATCTCCTGATAACCAGTAACGCCGGTATTGAAACAAATTTCTCCGAAAGTTGTTCCTTCAATTCCTACTGATTTTCCGTAGAAGATAGTACCATCTTCGAGTAATACGATTGCTCTTTTTCTGTGTTGGTATTTCATATCTTATTGTTGATTGGTCAAAATTAGGCAAAAAAAAGGACAAACATAAATTGCGTTTGCCCTCTTTATTATTTTAGAATTCAAAAATCATTATTCTTGAGTTTCTTTATTGTCAGCGTCTGTAGCTTCGACTTGGTTTTCTACCTCAGTCTCAGCAACTTCTTCTGTTTTGGTTGATTTTCTTCTACCTCTACGAGTAGATTTTTTTGCTTCTTTCTTTGCAGCGTTATATAGCTCATTGAAATCTACAAATTCGATCATTGCCATCTCAGCGTTATCTCCCAAACGGTTACCTAACTTGATGATACGAGTGTAACCTCCTGGACGGTCACCTACTTTTGGCGCGATAGTTCTGAACAACTCAGACACTGCGTGTTTGTCTCTTACATAAGAGAAAACCACACGTCTGTTATGAGTATCATCAGTTTTTGCTTTGGTTACTAGAGGCTCAACAAAGCGTTGAAGCGCTTTAGCTTTAGTTAAAGTAGTGTTGATACGCTTGTGTTCAATTAATGAACTAGACATATTTGCCAGCAACGCACGTCTGTGTCCGGTTTTTCTTCCTAGTTTATATACTTTTTTTCCGTGTCTCATTTTTTTTGAAATTAGGACTTATAAGTCCGACTTATTCTTTATCTAATTTATATTTTGTGAGATCCATTCCGAAATCTAAGCCTTTAACTTCCACAAGTTCTTCTAACTCTGCTAAAGATTTTTTTCCGAAATTTCTGAATTTCATCAAATCGCTTCTGCTAAATGTTACCAAGTCTCCTAGTGTGTCAACTTCGGCAGCTTTCAAACAATTGAGTGCTCTTACAGAGAGATCCATGTCTACCAATTTGGTTTTCAACAATTGTCTCATGTGTAGTGATTCTTCGTCATAAGAATCTGATTGAGCGATTTCATCAGCTTCGAGAGTTATTCTTTCATCAGAGAACAACATGAAGTGATGTATCAATGTTTTTGCGGCTTCTGTCAAAGCATCTTTAGGGTGAATAGACCCGTCTGTAACAATGTCTAAAACCAGTTTTTCGTAGTCAGTTTTTTGTTCCACACGATAGTTTTCGATAGCGTATCTAACGTTTTTTACTGGAGTATAAATTGAATCTACAAAAATTGTTCCGATTGGAGCGTTGGCTTTTTTATTTTCTTCGGCCGGTACGTATCCTCTACCCTTTTCGATGGTAAGCTCCATAGACAAATTCACTTTTTCTTCCAAGTTACAGATTACTAGATCTGGGTTGAGTACTTGAAATCCTGAAATAAATTTTTGGAAATCACCAGCAGTGAGCTGATTTTTACCTGAAAAAGAAATGCTTACCGATTCATTATCTACGTCTTCGATTTGTTTTTTCAATCGAATTTGTTTGAGATTAAGAATGATTTCGGTTACATCTTCAACTACTCCGGCGATAGCAGAGAACTCGTGATCTACGCCTTCAATTTTCACTGAAGTAATTGCGTATCCTTCTAGGGATGATAAGAGAACTCTTCTTAGTGCATTACCAACGGTCAACCCATAGCCAGGTTCGAGGGGTCTAAATTCGAATTTCCCCTTGAACTCTGTTGAGTCAATCATGATAACTTTATCGGGCTTTTGAAAATTAAATAATGCCATATTGTTTAGACTAAATGTCAATTATTATTTGTTGTATAACTCTACGATTAACTGTTCGTTGATATTCTCAGGAACTTGTAATCTTTCAGGTACGCTTACATAAGTACCTTCTTTAGTGTCGTTATTCCAAGTTATCCACTCGTATACTTCGTTTGAAGCAGCCAAAGCATTTTCGATAACTTCTAATGTTTTTGATTTTTCACGTACAGCTACTTTATCTCCGGCTTTTAATTGATATGAAGGGATGTTTACCAACTCTCCGTTTACCGTGATATGTCTGTGTGATACCAGCTGTCTTGCACCGCGTCTGCTAGGAGCGATCCCCATACGGTATACTACGTTGTCTAATCTAGACTCACATAGTTGGATCAAAACCTCACCTGTTACGCCTCTAGAGGCTGATGCTTTTTTGAAAAGGTTACGAAATTGTTTTTCTAATATTCCGTAAATTGCTTTTGCTTTTTGTTTTTCATTTAACTGAATTGAGTATTCAGATTTTTTACCTCTACGACGAGACAATCCATGTTGCCCTGGTGGGTAGTTTTTTCTTTCTAGTGATTTGTCATCACCAAAGATCGCTTCGCCAAATCTACGAGCGATTTTAGTTTTTGGACCAGTATATCTTGCCATTTTAAAATTGATTTTGACAGGGATTATGAATTCAGGTCAATCCTCCGATAATCTTAATCCTGCCAGGTTTATACTAAAATAAATTAAACTCTTCTTCTTTTAGGAGGACGACATCCGTTGTGTGGTAATGGTGTTACGTCGATGATTTCGGTAACTTCTACTCCACCATTGTGAATGGTACGGATAGCAGATTCTCTACCGTTACCAGGACCTTTAACGTACACTTTTACTTTTCTCAATCCTGCTTCGAATGCTACTTTTGTACATTCTTCTGCTGCTAACTGCGCTGCGTATGGAGTATTCTTTTTAGAACCTCTAAATCCCATTTTTCCTGCAGATGCCCAAGAAATCACTTCTCCTTTTTTGTTTGTCAAAGAGATGATAATATTGTTAAAGGTAGCACTGATGTGTGCCTCTCCTGTAGCTTCAACAACAACTTTGCGTTTCTTTGTATTTGCTTTAGCCATATTTACTACTTATTATTTAGTTGCTTTTTTCTTGTTAGCAACAGTTTTTTTCTTACCTTTTCTTGTTCTCGAATTGTTTTTTGTGCGTTGCCCTCTCAATGGCAATCCAACTCTGTGACGAATACCTCTGTAACATCCAATATCCATCAGACGTTTGATATTCAAAGAAGTTTCTGAACGCAATTCACCTTCGATAGTGTAGTGAGATACTGCTTCACGGATACCAGCGATGTCATCATCATTCCAGTCTGTTACTTTTTTATCTTCACTTACGTTAGCTTTTGCTAAAATTTCTTTTGCTCTGCTAGAACCAACACCGTAAATGTAGGTTAGCGCGATAATTCCTCTTTTATTTTTAGGTAAATCTACCCCTGCTATTCTTGCCATAATTATTACCCTTGTCTTTGGTTAAATCTAGGATTTTTTTTGTTTATAACGTAAACTCTTCCTTTTCTACGTACCACTATACAATCGGCACTTCTCTTTTTTACTGATGCTCTTACTTTCATTATTTTTCAGCTTTAATATCTATATGTTATACGTGCTTTTGTCAAATCGTAAGGACTCATCTCCAGCTTTACTTTGTCTCCAGGTAAAAGCTTGATATAATGCATGCGCATTTTTCCGGAAATATGTGCGGTAACGATGTGACCATTTTCTAATTCTACCCGAAACATCGCATTTGATAATGCTTCAATGATGGTTCCGTCTTGTTCTATTGCTGGTTGTTTTGCCATAAATTATATTATAATGCTCTTCTGTTTTTTCCTGACTTCATCAATCCATCATACTGTCTATTAAGCAGATACGAGTTTACCTGTTGAATGGTATCTATCGCAACACTTACCATAATGAGTAATGATGTTCCTCCATAAAACATTGCCCAACCTTGTTGAACGCCGAGCAAAGATACGGCAATTGCTGGAAATATTGCAACAAAAGCTAAAAACAATGATCCCGGGAATGTAATTAAAGACATTATTCTATCTAAATAATCAGCAGTATCAGCACCTGGCCTTACGCTTGGGATAAAACCTCCACTTCTTTTTAGGTCGTCTGCCATCTTGTTGGTTGGCACAGTAATCGCTGTATAAAAATATGTGAAAATAATAATCAATAAAGCGAATACCACGTTATACTCCCATCCAAATATATTACCAAAAGTATTAGAAATATACTGCGCGGTATCAGAAGATGATAGTCCTGCCAATGCTGGTGGCACAAACATAATTGCCTGTGCAAAGATGATTGGCATTACTCCCGAAGCGTTTACTTTGAGCGGAATCCACTGTCTGTTTCCAGACACAGAAGCAGCATCATAAGTACCCGATGCACTACGACGCGCATATTGCACTGGGATACGTCGAACGGCCATGGTCAGATATACACAAGCCAAGATAAGTAGTAGCCAAATGATTACTTCTATAACAATCATCATAACCCCTCCAGTTCCACCAGTTGTTTTGGTTTGAATTTCTTGTACAAAAGAGATCGGCATTCTGGCGATAATACCTACCATAATAAGTAGAGAGATACCGTTTCCGATTCCTTTGTCTGTGATTTTCTCACCCAACCACATGGCAAAAACTGTACCCGTAGTCAAAATCAATACTGACGAGAACAAGAATGAAAAAGAGTTGAACCCGAGCAAAAATGCGTCGGCAGGTAGCTGTGCATATAAGTTATAAATATACGCTGGCCCCTGTACCAAGGTGATGGCAATGGTTAGCCATCTGGTAATTTGGTTCATCTTTTTTCTTCCGCTTTCTCCGTCATTTTGTAATTTTTGAAGATACGGTACAGCTATCCCCATCAGCTGAACAATAATCGATGCCGAGATGTAGGGCATAATACCCAATGCAAAAACAGAGGCTTGTGAAAAAGCACCTCCGGTAAATGCATCCAACAACGCGCCAAGACCTTGCTCTACCTGACTTGATAGACCTTGTAATTTGGTTGCATCTATACCTGGCAAAGTTACTTGCGCACCAAAACGGTACACAAGCAACAATCCGAGTGTGAATAAGATTTTATTCTTTAGCTCTTCTATTTTCCAGATACTAGATAATGTTTCAAAAAACTTCTTCATAAATTTTTAAGATATTATAAAGTTACGGCTTCTCCGCCAGCAGCTTCGATAGCAGCTTTGGCTGTAGCAGTAAATTTGTGAGCTGTTACTTTTAATTTTGTTTTTAGCTCTCCTCTACCTAAAATCTTTACTAAGCTATTTTTTGAGGTAATTCTGTTGTTCACTAAAGTTTCTACGTCGATTGTATCAGTAATGATACCATTATCTACCATAGTTTGTAACGTATCTAGGTTAATCCCTACATACTCTACTCTATTGATATTATTGAAACCAAATTTTGGTACTCTTCGTTGAAGTGGCATTTGCCCTCCTTCAAAACCAATCTTTTTTGAATATCCTGAACGAGATTTTGCCCCTTTGTGACCTCTTGTTGAAGTGCCACCTTTACCGGAACCTTCTCCGCGTCCTACTCTTTTGTTTTGGTTGTGTGTAGAACCTTCAGCTGGTTTTAAGTTGCTTAAATTCATTATTCGTTATTTTAATTAGTTTCTACAGAAACTAAATGTTTAACTTTATTTACCATTCCTTGAATTGTCGGCGTATCATCGTGCTCAACAACCTGTCCGATTTTTTTTAATCCTAATGCAGCCAAAGTTCTTTTTTGGTTTTCAGGACAATTAATCTTACTTCTGACTTGTTTTACTTTAATTTTTGACATAACGCTTTCAATTAAGATTTAAACACTTGTTCTAATGTAATACCTCTTTGCTTGGCAATTGTAGCTGCACTACGCATGTTTAACAATGCGTCGAAAGTAGCTTTTACCACGTTGTGAGGGTTTGACGAACCTTGCGATTTTGTCAATACATTGTGAACCCCTGCTGATTCTAACACAGCACGTACAGACCCACCTGCAATCACCCCGGTACCTTTTGATGCCGGCATAAGCAATACTCTAGCTCCAGAGTATTTACCTTTTTGTTCGTGAGGGATGGTTCCGTTGTGCAATGGTACGCGTACTAGGTTTTTCTTTGCATCTTCTACTGCTTTTGCAATAGCTTCAGATACGTCTTTAGATTTTCCTAATCCGTGACCTACAACACCGTTTCCGTCACCTACAACAACTACAGCAGCAAAACCAAATGCTCTACCACCTTTAGTTACTTTGGTAACACGGTTTACACTAACCAAACGGTCTTTAAGTTCAAGTCCGCTGGGTTTTACAAATTCTACGTTTTTATAACTTTTAAACATAATTTCTTAGAATTTTAAGCCGGCTTCTCTTGCACCGTCTGCTAATGATTTAACTCTTCCGTGATATAGGTATCCGCCTCTGTCGAATGATACTTTTTCTACACCTGCTTTCAAAGCTCTTTCGGCGATAGCTTTACCTACTGATTGGGCTACATCTTTTTTCGCACCTTCTGAAGAGATATCTTTATCTCTTGATGAGGCTGCAGCAAGGGTTACCCCGTTCACGTCGTCTATGATTTGTGCATAGATCTCTTTATTACTTCTGAATACAGCTAAGCGTGGTTGTTGGGCTGTGCCACTCACTACTTTTCTAACTCTGTATCTAATATTTTGTCTTCTTTCGGATTTCTTAAATGCCATAACTCAAATTTTAAGCTGATTTACCTGCTTTTCTTCTTAGTTGTTCTCCAACAAATTTAACTCCTTTTCCTTTGTATGGCTCAGGCTTACGGAAAGATCTGATCTTTGCGGCCACTTGCCCTACCAATTGTTTGTCAGCAGAGGTCAATTTCACGATTGGGTTTTTACCTTTTTCAGAAACAGTTTCTACTTTAACTTCTGGTGCAATATCTAATACAATATTGTGAGAGAAACCAATAGCTAAATCTAAAACATTTCCTTGATTTGAAGCTCTATATCCGACTCCAACCAATTCTAATTCTTT
>JBFHGP010000023.1:0-22561 GCA_041583035.1 Flavobacterium sp. | reverse complement strand
CATCGGTTTGTAAAGCCTCGGGCGCTTTGAACTTTTCACTTCGGTCGATTACCATAGCCATAATTTGCTCATCAGTTAACGAACGTTCAGACTTTTGCTCAGGATTAGCTGGTTTGTCCATATAACCTTTGACCATGTCAAAAATCATTTTTTCTGTCACTACAATATGCTCTGCACATTGGCTCACGCTCCAAGTATCTTCAGACGTACGATAATGCAATTGCGCGGTAGACAAGCCTTCGATACTTGACGCTAAATTTTGAAAAGTTTCTTCATAATATTTCAAAGCAAAACTGATTTCTTTCGAATAAGTTTCTTGACTCTCAATGATTTTTTTCAGGTTTTCGAGTCCTACTTTAAAATCATCATCCATATTCGAAAACAAAGTAAGGAAGTTGAATGGGTATGGTGACTCACCTTTTATCCCCCATTTTACTAAGGTTTTGTCATCAGACTGAGCTTCGGTGATCACGTATGCGTGGTGTGCGTCATCATTAAAGTCAAGAAAAAACATATCAGACTCCATGCGTTCGCCTTCGACGATATTGGTAATTACTTGGGCGCCTTTTCCTAGCTTTTCACTGTCCCAGCTATACTTATAACCAACGGTACCGTCCACGCCTTCTTCTTCTGTTTTCATCTCGGGGTCAGACAATTGCCACTTACCAAAATGATCTTGATTTTTGACCATTTTGATATAATCAAAAACCTGCTGTTTGGGTTTATTGATAACAATCTCGCTCTCACTGCTGTAAGCATTGGGCAAAAACAACGCGATTATTAACGGAATAGCGATAACAATCAGCAACGTAAGTAATATTCTTTTAAGTATTTTCATATCATAACAATTTAATTATCAATTATTTGCTTTAATTTTATTGATTGGTTTTTCTTTCTTTTTTTGTTGAAATCGAATAGTCTCCTCAGGCATGTCTATTTTTTTGGGCTGCTCGGGCGCTTGCTCTAATTCTTCTAACAAAATTTGTTCTAAATCGTTTTCTTCTTTTGGAAAAATCTGTTCTGGACTGCTAATTTTTTCATCTCCACGCCATTCAAAACCTGGAAAAAGTCGAGCGTTTTCCGGAAATTCTTCTGGCGGATAAGTTTCTCCTTTCGGGTTTATCATTCTTGTAGCCGTCACAATTTTGTGGTCTTCTAACGTGAGGTTGATTTGCGAGCAAATACCTTTGTCAATGCCTGATAACACATCGTCTTCATCATAAACATAATAAATCATTTCGGCGTTTTGGATAAGGTCTACTTCTCGTAATTCGTCATCAATAAATTTCCCAAAAAGGTTAATTCCTTTCACCTGATTAAACCCCGCTCCCAAAGTATCTTTCTGAATCAAAAAAGCATCTGTGAGCACTTTTATCGAATCCATTTTTTCAGTAATTGTATTGTTGATCAAATGCATTTCTTTACCCGTAATTTGGCTTTCACCTCTAAAAACCACCGGTTTTCCGAGCAATTTTGTCAATCCTATTTTTTGTTGAAAATGAATAGAATCTGCCTTAGCACTCATGTCAGGGTTGCGCAACATTCGTGCATCGGTATATCCCCACATCACTCTTTCTTTTTCTTTGCCAGTAATAAAAATTTCTTTGGCATGAAAATACGTTGAATCATTCTCTGCCAACATTTTGATCAAAGGTTTTTTGGTGATATAAACTGAATCACGCCCATCTGCATATTGAAAAATCTCAGCAAAATGGCTAGTTGCCACCATATTATTGACAGTGTCAGTCACTTTTACATGATTGATTGCCCGAGTGTAACTGTTGTTTTTGTCATAAAAAATATCATCACCGTCAATGCGTTTGTTATCTGTAAGTACATAAGAATTGTCTAACAGTTTGCCCAAATCTTGTCGGGTATCGTAAAAACCATTCTCGGTATAAATATATGACTCGTCGTTCTCTATATGTGATGGTCCGAGCAAATAAGCGTGCCCTGGTGCTTCATAAAAATCGAGGTGATCGGTGGTGATTTTTGTGTCTGGATTGGTCAAAACCACATGCGAACGAAACTCGTATTTTTGTTCTTCAATAATATATTTCCCTTCTTTGCTCGTCAATGTATTGTTTCTGTTGACAATTTGCGCATGATTATCATAATAAGCCACGCCGTTTTTGCGATCATAAAAAACTTTTTCGGAAGTGAGGCTAGAGTTTGGCGAACGCATCACTACATTGCCCGACACATACGCAAGCTTGTCTTTGCCGTTGTACTCTGCATACTTACTATTCATCTGCAAAGTATCGTTCTGGATCATTTTTACCTGACCAAAAAGTTTAATGTAGTTATCGGCCTGAAAAAAATAAGCCTTGTTACAGTAAATATACACACTGTCATGCAAAGCCTGTACGTTGCCAGTAAGCACCAAGACTCCGGGCATATTCTCCTCATCTCGGTCTGTAAAATCAGCACGAATAATTTCTATGGATGACGCAGGCGCTTGGTTATTCTGAGCAAAACCCAAATAACTACTCCAAAAAAATAGGGTTAATATTAATAATCTCAAAATCTATTGTTTTATGTAAAAGTAAACAAAAAAAATCATTTGATTTGTACAGGCAAATCAAAGCGTCACTACCTCACTACGATATGAAAACAGCTTACTTTTCGCTCTTTTACGAAGTAAATTTTACCTTGCTTTTGGTATTGGTTCAAAACTTTTTCGAGCGCTTTTTCGAGCTTGGCATTGCGTTGTCTTTTGTGGTTAAATCTCACATAAGAAATGTCAAAAGAAGCACCAAAAGTATGTGCACTCTGATTTGACGACGCATTTACATTGCTGCGTCTCAACTGATTTTGCTTCTCTTCAGTACGCGTCAATGAGGTAACCACAAAAAAGTTTTGACCAGTCTCTCGCACAAAGCTGCGGGCAATATCGTCCAATACTTTTTTGCCTTTAGGCACTAGATAGCTATAGCTATGGGTTAGTTTTTCTACGCGATAACCGTAACCGCGCTGCTTTACATGGGTCAATTTTTTTTGACTTATGTATCGGTCTAGTTGTTTTTTGGTTTTAATGTGTGATATTCCGTGTGATTTTGCGGCGCTCAAATGAGCCAAATATTCTTTTGATGGCTTTACTTGAGCCGACATCAATAACGGGCTCATCAACAAAAATAACCTTAGTATGTTTTTCATTTTTTCTTGATACAAAATTTTGGCTCGAAGATAATTATTCTCAAGCGATATGCGATGAATATAACAAAAAATTAGTTATTTTGTAACAAAAATATCCATCGTATGATTATCGAGGCCAAAAATATCAGCAAACACTTTGACGACCTTCGGGTGCTAAACCATATTGACCTTAGTATTAACAAAGGGGAAATAGTCTCTATCGTTGGCGCTTCGGGTGCCGGAAAAACGACTTTGTTGCAAATTTTGGGCACGCTAGACAAACCTGATTTAGACAACAATGCCTCTTTAATCATAAACGGTACTGATGTGTTGACACTCAAAGACCAAAAATTATCCAAGTTCAGGAATCTCAATTTGGGTTTTATTTTTCAATTTCATCAACTATTGCCTGAATTCACAGCCTTAGAAAACATCTGTATACCCGCGATGATTGCCAAAACCAATCAGCAACAAGCACAAAAAAGAGCGATGGAATTACTTGATTATCTAGGTCTTACCCACAGAGCCAACCATTACCCGGCAGAGCTCTCGGGCGGTGAACAACAGCGAGTTGCAGTAGCTAGAGCTTTGATTAACAATCCGGCAATTATTTTTGCAGACGAACCCTCTGGTAATCTTGACACCAAAGGAGCCGAAAATTTGCACAAATTATTTTTTGAGCTAAGAAAAGACTTTGACCAAACTTTTGTAATTATCACACACAACGAAGAATTGGCCGATATGGCTGACAGAAAAATAGTTTTGACCGACGGACAAATAGAGAGATAATCCTCTATATAATTTCCATTTTTTGCATGATAAAAGTAGCATTTTTGTTTTGACAAATACCGTCACGTAACGTGTAGTCAAAATACAAATCATTGTCTTTTATCAGTCCTTCAAACGACTTATTATTTAATTTTTCTGGGTATATTTTTTCGATTGTACACACTTCGAGGTCGTGCGTAGCGATGAGCCCGATAGCATTACAATCCATCATTTTTTTGACTACGCCAATAGTACCCTGTGTTTTATCATCAGAATTGGTACCTCGTAAAATTTCGTCTAGCAATACAAAAATCGGTTGCTTTTGCGCTTCTAGCACAATTTGTTTTAGTCTTTTTACTTCAGCATAAAAATATGATTCGCCCTCGTTAAGCGAATCTGTCAAACGCATAGAAACCCAAAGCTGAATCGGAGAAAAAGTTGCCTTGGTTGTGCAAATAGGCGCACCCGTTTGCGCCAATAACAAATTGACCCCGATAGTTCGCAAAAAAGTACTTTTCCCAGACATGTTTGACCCCGTAAGTATGGTGATTTTTTGCGATAAAAAGTTGATATCATTACACACGCGCTTATTTTTATCAATCAACGGATGACCTAGTTTCTCGAACGAAAAATCGTTATTTTTATTGACCGTTGGATAAATATAATCAGGGTTGTTGTAGGCAAAATTAGCCATACTAACGAGCGCCTCGACCTCTGCAATAGTATCCATCCATTCAAAAATTTCGTCTCCATATGTAGTTTTCCACTTATTTACACGAAAAAATACGTGATTATGAAACTGAAACAATCCATTCAACAACACCGAAATCATCAAATTGGCTACTGTATCGAGTTGTTCAAACAATCTTGCCAATTGATTGATACTTGCCGCAGCTTCATAGTTTTGATTTACTAATTTTTGTTGTTGATCAATCAACCAATCCGATTCAAATTGTTGATTTTTTATGACTTTAATCAATTGAGCGTAAGTACTCAAAGTTTGGGCAATTTTGGAAGAGTTTTGAATCTCTTTACTGATATTTTTAAAGTTAAATCCGACGGCAAGCATATTGGCAAAAAAAAGATATCCTATCCAATTGTTATTGACCAAAGTAGCATCAATCAGATACAAACCAACAATGACAACAAAAAGAATGGGTAACAAAAATGACAAACCAAACAAGATACGATTTGTTTTAGTCGATTTGTTTTTTGTCCAATTGACTAAGCTGTCATGGTATTCTTTTTTATCTTCAGACAAGGCAGAAAGCACCGACAAATGCTGCCTTAGCTCAAGGTTTACTGACAGTTCTTTTACGGCTTCTTGTCGCTTGATTACTTCGTCTGCATTGGGGGTTTGAGTGAAGAAATTGGCTAATTTTTGTTTCCCTAAAAACAAGTGTGTACGGTTGATATGTTGAAAAAGTGATTTTTCGCCAAACAAATCTAAATCAAAGCTGTAGGCGTGTTCACTATCCACAAATTCTTTTCCGTTATCGAAAGACAACTCATTGTTATTCAGATAACTAAATTCATCCACATTCAGCTGTAATAATTGTTGATGATACGCCAACCGCTTGGCATTTTTTTGATAAACCACCAATAGCCCTACAAAAATTATAATAGAAACTGCCATCAGTATTGGCCAAACATTTTGTTCACTTTTGAGCATCAACATTTGATAAATACTGGTTGCAAAAGCCACCACTACCAACAAACGAAGTAAACTATATAGGTTAGAAATTTTCTTTAGTTTTTGAACAATTAATTTTTGTTGCTCAATATTTTTCTGATATACTTCAGACATAGAATAGCGCTGTTAAAATCGTCGAAAGTTAAGGATAAAAAGTGAATACAAACAAAAAAGCACAGCAAAAACCGCTGTGCTTTAGCCTAAATATAAATAAATATTAATCAGTTACTACAGGTAAAGTATTGATTGGCGAATTACTTTTCACGATAACAAAAGTAGAAATTGCGTAAAAAGCATTTCCGTTACCTCCGTTATTTGTCCAATCTTCTAGTTGATATTCAAAAGAAAAATTATTCCCTATCAACTCTTCGTCCAATTCATCGATACGTACCGGCACAGCCATCCCTGGGCACCACCCTGCTCTATCAGGTCGCCAGTTTCCGGGCGCTTGGTTATCGATAGGATTATCGGCACAACCAATAGGCCCAAGATCGTGCTCAAAAGTTGCCGTATTATTTATGGCTACATGGTGCGTTCTAAAACACCACTCGGCACATCCTCTACCTCCTGTATCACTAGGTGTAGCATGCCCCCAGCCCGAGATTATTGTGCGCAATGTAGCTTTTTCTACACCACTTGGCAGTTGGATATTTTTGGTCAAATCTAAGTTGTGGTCTACTCCGTAAGGCACGCCGTCGATAGATGAATGATTGTATTGCATAACAGGCACTACGGCAGAATATTTATACTCTGGTTCGTCATACACAAAATCAAAATCTACACTATAAGTACGCCCTTTGGCCAACCAAGTTTCGGTATAAATCTTTAACTCTGTTGCTCCACTTAGTAACGATTTAAAATCAGTCACATCAATCTCCAAGCCTCTTTCAAGCTTTTCTGTACCTACCCAATACGGCGTGATAAAACGTCCTATCTCATACCACTCGTTTGTTTGCTTATCTTTTACATAAACATTGGCATATCTGTCCCATTCATCACATTCTTTATTGGGGCAAATATCTTTTATAAACATTTTTATGGTTTTGATTTCTTCAGTATCTGTCGGGAAAGTAAATGTCCCCTCAGCACTTTGCTGCAGACCTTCGCCAAAAGCGACTTTTACGTTATCGAAGGTTTTTACGTTAGTCGTTACTGGTTCTTCTGGGATAACCGGAGCAGGCTCACCATCATCGCTATTGCAAGCAATCGTTCCTAAAAATAAGGTAGCTAAGAAAAGAAATTTTTTCATATTTGAATGTTTTGGATTAATTTTACGTAAAAATATTAAAATTTTCTAAAAATAACCAAATTATTTAATATTTATGCAACAACCCGACTTAAATTTACCTATCGAATATCTGAAAGGAGTTGGGCCTAATCGGGCAAATGTCATTAAAAAAGAGCTCAACATTTTTACCGTAAACGAGCTGTTACACTTTTTTCCGTACAAATATTTAGACCGATCTAAGTATTACAAAATCAATGAACTTACCCGTAATAACAAAAGCGAAGTACAAATAATTGGCAAAATTGTTCATCTCAAAACAGTCGAACAAAAAAGAGGAAAAAGACTCGTAGCGACTTTTAGCGACGGTACTTCAAAAATGGAGCTGGTATGGTTTCGTGGTCATCAATGGATAAAAGACAACCTGAAGTTGAACGTCGATTATGTAGTATTTGGCAAAACCAATTGGTATGGGCAAACCATATCCATGCCACACCCCGAGATGGAACTTGTAGATGAGCACCAAAACAAAACGCAACCTGGCTTGCAAGCCGTGTATCCATCGACTGAGGGTTTGAGCAAAAAAAACATTTCGAATAAAGTAATGCAACGCATCATGGCCGAAGCTATCAATTATGCATTGCCTATGCTTGATGATATTTTGCCCAACGACCTCAAACAAAAACACAACCTGATGCCTAAGCAACAGGCAATTTTTTATGTGCATTTTCCTGAAAACGCAGACAAACTCAATTGGGCGCAGTTTCGTATCAAATTTGAAGAATTATTTTTGATACAGATGCAACTCATCAATCAAAATTTGTTCAGAAAACAAAAGATTCAGGGTTATCCGTTTGAAGTTGTCGGAGAAAAATTCAATACTTTTTACAGCGAATATTTGCCTTTTCCGTTGACCAATGCACAAAAAAAAGTTATTAAAGAAATCAGATCAGACATGGCCAAACCAGTACAAATGAATCGCTTATTGCAAGGCGACGTAGGCTCAGGCAAAACCGTAGTGGCTTTTTTGTCTGCCCTGCTTGCCATCGACAATGGTTTTCAGGCCTGCCTGATGGCGCCAACAGAAATATTAGCCAATCAACACTTTAACGGCTTACAAGAATGGGCCGGGCAAATAGGCCTCAACATTGGTTTGCTCACCGGATCTACAAAAACCGCACAGCGCAAACAACTGCACGAAGACTTGCTCAACGGACACCTGAGCTTGCTCATTGGTACGCATGCCTTGCTAGAAGACCCTGTAAAATTTAACAACCTTGGCCTAGCTATCATCGATGAGCAACATCGTTTTGGCGTTGATCAGCGGGCAAAACTTTGGAGAAAAAACAATTTGCCGCCACATATCTTGGTCATGACCGCCACTCCTATCCCACGCACATTGGCCATGAGCTTGTATGGCGACCTCGATGTATCGGTGATTGACGAGTTGCCTCCAGGGCGTAAACCAATACAAACTTTGCATTATTATGAAGGCAAACGCTTGCGTGTTTGGAAATTTGTCAAAGACGAAATAGCCAAGGGCAGACAAGTATATATGGTGTATCCGCTAATACAAGAAAGTGAAAAACTCGATTATAAAAACCTTATGGACGGATATGAAGGCGTTTCGAGAGATTTTCCGTTGCCCGAATATGCTGTAAGTATCGTACATGGACAAATGACTGCTGCCGAAAAAGATAGAGAAATGGAACGTTTTGTAAAAGGCGAAACTCAGATTATGGTAGCGACAACAGTGATTGAAGTTGGTGTAAATGTGCCCAACGCTACGGTGATGATTATAGAAAGTGCCGAGCGATTTGGTCTCTCACAATTGCATCAGTTGCGCGGGCGTGTAGGGCGCGGTGGCGAACAAAGTTATTGTATATTAATGACTGGCAACAAACTGAGTAACGACTCGCAAGTGCGGATGGAAACCATGTGCCGCACCAATGACGGATTCGAAATTGCCGAAGTAGACCTCAAACTACGCGGCCCTGGCGACTTGATGGGTACGCAACAAAGCGGCGTACTCAACCTACGCATGGCAGATTTAGTAAAAGACCAACCTATCTTGACTCTTGCCCGTCAACAAGCCGTTTTGCTCTTGCAAAATGATATGAAATTAGAAAAACCCGAACATCAAAAATTAAAATTAGCCTTAACACAAATCATGAAAAAAAGTGGTTTGTATAGCTTTATCAGTTAAAATATAAATTATGAAAATTGTTTTTGCCTCAAACAACCTCAACAAAGTCAACGAAATCAGACAACAATTACCCAAGCATATAGAAATTTTGTCTCTGGCCGACATTGGCTGTACCGAAGATATCCCAGAAACAGGCGATACCATCGAGCAAAACGCTATCCTCAAAGCCAATTATGTAACCCAAAAATATGGTTTGCCGTGCTTTGCTGACGATACCGGACTCGAGATAGAAGCGCTCAACAACGAACCTGGTGTGTACTCTGCCCGCTATGCTGGAGCAGAAAAAAATGACGAAAACAATATGGCTCTAGTCTTGAAAAAACTAGCCCATAAAAACAATCGAAAAGCAAGATTCAAAACTGTTATTGCACTAAATATCAATAACAATCAACAATTATTTACTGGTATTGTCGAAGGCGAAATCACGGCTGATAAAAACGGCGATCAAGGTTTTGGTTACGACCCTATCTTTAAACCTGACGGATTTGACCATACATTTGCCCAAATGAATATGAGCCAAAAAAACAAAATCAGTCATCGTGGCAAAGCTGTAAAACAGTTGATAGAAATGCTTTCAAATTTGGAAGATAACTGATAAAAACTGTACATTTGACCATCAATCAAAACCAAAATTATGACTTTTCAGAATACAAGAGAATTTGCCCAATCGTTGGATGCACAAGACGAACTTGCTAAATATCAATCAGAATTCGAATTTCCGCAATTGAATGGTAAAAAAGTGATTTACTTTACCGGAAACTCTCTAGGGTTGCTCCCCAAAAGAGCTCGAACATACATTAACGAAGTAATGGACGATTGGTCAAACATGGGCGTTGAAGGACATTTTTATGCAGACAAACCTTGGTGGGATTACCATGAAAGATTTGCCAATCCGTTGGCCAAAATCGTTGGTGCTTTGCCAAGTGAAGTTTCTGTAATGAATACTTTGACCGTCAATTTGCACATGATGATGGTTTCTTTTTACCGTCCGACAGCCAAGCGATTCAAGATAATTTGTGAAGAAAAAGCTTTTCCGAGTGATCAATATATGTTACAAACACAAGTGGCTTTTCACGGTTTTGACCCCAAAGAGACTATCGTTGAAGTAAAAAGACGCGAAGGCGAACACAACTTGAGAAACGAAGATATTATTGCCAAAATCAATGAAGTTGGTGACGAGCTAGCTTTGGTATTGATTGGTGGTATCAATTATTACACCGGGCAGGTTTTGGACATGGGAGCCATCACCAAAGCCGGGCATGATGTTGGCGCAAAAGTAGGTTGGGATTTGGCACATGCCGTAGGCAATATCGAATTGTCTTTGCACGATTGGAATGCAGATTTTGCTTGTTGGTGTAGCTATAAATACATGAATGCGGGCCCTGGTAGCGTATCTGGCTACTTCGTGCATGAAAAACATCACAACGATAAAACCCTCCCACGATTTGGTGGCTGGTACGGGCACAACAAAGAACGTCGTTTTTTGATGGAACCGAGCTTTGACCCCAACCCTGGTGCACTTGGCTGGCAAAGCTCTTGCACAGGCGTATTGGCTATGGCTCCTTATTTGGCATCGGTAGAGATGTTTGACGAAATCGGGATGGATCGCATCACCAAAAAACGCAATCAATTGACGGCCTATCTCGAATATATCATCCAACAAGTAGCTGATGCAACCCAAAGCAATTTAGAGATTATCACCCCAAAAAATATAGCAGAACGTGGCTCACAACTCTCGGTTGTTTTACACGGTCAAGGCAAAGAGCTGTTTAATTATTTGATGACAAACGGTATCGTAGTCGATTGGCGCGAGCCAGCAGTTATCAGGCTAGCACCTGTGCCGTTGTACACTACTTATGAAGAGATGTATCACTTCGGAAAGATACTTACAGAAGGTATCCAACAGATGGAAAAAGCATAACAAATATCATTAAGTCAAGCTGTCTCATATAGGCAGCTTTTTTTATTTCATATCAATAAAAAGAAAATCAGAAAAAAAGTTTATTTTTATTAATTCTAAATAAATATTTTGTTATACATTTGCAAAAGTTTATTAAGAACAAATCTAAATAATGACTTTTAATCGATTCATATACTTCACCGCCGTTTTCGGACTAACTACAATGACTGCGCATGCACAGCAAGATTCGTTGGACATTGAGCTAGAAAAAAGCGAAGAGCTAGAAGAATTGGTAATTACTGGCCAATACAACCCAGAAGCAGTAAACAAATCTGTTTATGAAGTAAAGGTAATTTCGCGCGAACAGATAGATCGATTGGCTGGTAACAACCTTGCCGACGTACTCAACAGAAGCCTCAACATCAACGTATTGCCAAGCGCAGGCACCGGGAAATCGAGTGTAGGCATGTTTGGCTTTTCATCGTCATACTTCAAAATATTGGTAGATAACATTCCGTTAGTAAACGACGAAGATTTTGGAAGCAATGCAGACCTTACGCAGATAAACCTAGACGACATTGAGCGTATAGAGATTGTAGAAGGTGCAATGGGCGTAGATTACGGAGCCAACTCATCGGCAGGAATCATCAACATCATCACCAGAAAACAGATGTTACACAAGTGGGAAATCACCCCGATGATACAAGAAGAAACCATTGGTGACGAATATAACTTTAACACCAAAGGCCGTCATATTCAAGCCCTTAGAGTAGCTCATCAATTGACAGAAAAAATATATTTGGATGTATCGTACAACCGCAACGATTTTAAAGGACATTTTGCTGACCGTCAAGGCGAAAGACACCTTGTTGATGATGGTTTGCGAGGTTATGAATGGTTGCCAAAACTTACCCAAAGTTTGAAAGGATTGGCTGCAGATAGAGGAAACAACGTCAATGTATTTTTCAAAACGGAGTATTTTAATGAGCGTTTGAGCCGTTTTAGAGAAAAAGTATTCGAAAATTACGAGCCAGAAACAGACACTTATCAACCATATTCGAATGACGAAAGGCATATTACCGAGCGTTTTTACAACCACCTCAACGCTTCGGGTATGGCAAAAGATTGGTTTCGTTACGACATTTCATTCTCTTATCAAGAACAAACCAGAGATTTAGAAAAATACCGTTATTACATCAAAAAAGATGAAGAAGCAAACATGGAAAAATCTACTTACGAAAGCCGCAAAGTATGGTTCTCAAAAGGGATGTTTTCTAGTTTTGTAGAAAGAGACAATTTTGATTTTCAGGTTGGCTATGATGTGAACGAAATAGACGGTTTTACCTCATCAACTGCCAAAGATTTTGACAACAACGAAGTGTCTAAAAAAATTGGCACTTACGACTTTTTTGGGTCTATGATGTGGAATGTAAACGACAGAATTACGGTTAGACCTGGATATAGAATGATGAATTCTAGTTATTTCAAAACTGCACATTTGTATAATTTGAGTGTAAAATACGAGTTTCCGAAAGGTTTTACCATTCGAGGTGTATTGGGCAATTCGCCAAAATTGCCAACATTTGACGAGTTGTACACAGAGCTCAAAGATGTAAACCATGACGTAAGCGGAAACCCTAATTTGAAACCAGAAAACGGTCAATCTTTTGCCTTGTATTTTAAGAAAAATTACGACATCAAAGACGGATGGATTACCAATAGGCTCGGATTGAGTTACAAACGTGTAACAGACAAGATAGAGTTAATCACCATTACCAATAACGAAAATAGATTGGCCTATCGTTTTGAGAATTTTGACACTTTCAAAAACTTTAATATCTCATACGAAAGCAGTATTTTTTGGAAAAACTGGGACGCCAACTTTGGCATCACATTTATGGGTAACTCTGTAAGTCTTTTTAATGAAGAAAACACAGACGATTTTCTATACAAGGCTGACCTTACGGCAAATATTGGTTATACTTTTCCGAAAACACAAACCACGCTATTTTTGTCCTACAAACTCAACGGTCGTGAGCAACAATATGCCGAAAGGTTTGACGAAAGTCAAAATGTATATTACGAAAAAGGAGAAAGAGCCACCTACCAATGGTTAGATTTTACCATTAGACAAAAATTCTTTGACGAAAAACTAGAAATCACCACTGGCGCAAAAAACATTTTGGATGTTACCCGTGTACGTTCTAGCATAGAATCGAGCGGAGCACACCTAGATGCTGACAACTCTATATTGTTGGGCTACGGACGCCATTATTTTGTAAAAGTGTTGTATAACTTTAAGTTCAATTAGACCATGAAAAAGCTAAGTAAAATATCTGCATTGTTTATATTATTTTTATTTGTCACAAGTTGCGAAAAAGACGAAACTTTTACCCAAGAGCCATTTGTAGTAGCTTTTGCAGAACAATCAATCAATTATTCAAACATTACTGATAGCAAAAACATCGGTTTGGTGTTTTCAGAAAAACCAACTCACAGCGGCTCGGTAACAATAGACATCAGTGCGACCAACGCAACCTACGGAGTAGACTTTGCCACCACTCCGTCAACCAACAACATGCAATTTACTTTGCCTTTTGAAGTTGGCCAAGAAGAATTATCATTCGAATTCAAAAATCTAATTTATCCTTTTGACCGCGAAAACAAATCGATTGAATTTAGTATTTCATCTATCGATTATGTTGGACAAACTAGCATTCAGGGTTACCGCAATTGTGTGGTGTCTTTTGATACTTCTTTGGGTGGTGTGGTAGAACCTAATATCGGCGGACCAAACGAACCTAATGTGGTGTTTTTTGACCTCAGCTCATCTACTGCCACCGAAGTGCAAAGAGATATTTGGGACTTGAGTTTTTACAGCGGAGACGAAAACCGTGTAGCTATCAACGGTTCTATTTACATGGCTGCAGGTGTTATCAACGAGACCGATTTGTCTGCCGTAAACAGCCAAACAGTGGCTAATTATCAGTCAGAAGTAACGATAGGGACTTTTGACCCTACCAACGAAAACTATATCGATGCGCCTAATGGCGATATCAACCAAACAGCCATTGCTGAAATATCTGCTAATGATGATGATAACAAAGTTTACCTTATCAATATGGGATATGAAGTAGGTAACACCTCTGTGCCTAACGGTAGCGTAAACGTAATTGGTGATGCCCGTGGGTGGAAAAAAATTAGAATCCTTAAAAAAGAAAACGGTTATACTTTACGATATGCCGATTTGGACGACACTACTTATCAAGAAGTTGATATCGACAAAGACCCAGAGTATAACTTTGTACATTACAGCATGATCACCCATCAAACGGTGAGCATAGAACCTAAAAAAGACCAATGGGACATTGCTTTTACGGTATTTACAAACATCACCGAAGGGGCGGGCTCTTATGGCTTTTCTGACTTTGTGATTCACAACCTCAAAGCTGGCGTGCAAGCTTATGCTTTGGATGCAAACAACGACCTCAACTATCAAAACTTTACCCGATCAGATGTTGACGAATCTATGTATGTGAATGACCAACGTGTGATTGGCGCAAGCTGGCGAGATGTGATCAACAAAACCATGTATGACCAAAAATATTACATCCTCAAAGATTTGGAAGGCAATTATTACAAAATTAAAATGTTGGCCTTTATGACAGATGATGAAGAACGTGGGCATCCTAAATTTGAATACACTCTTTTAAACTAAAAATTATATATTATGAAAAAAACTATACTTAGTTTGGCATCGCTTATGATGTTATCAACAGCTGTAAACGCACAGCAAATCGACGACGAAGTAACCATGGGCGCAGGATACGCAAATGACGTATTTTACAACCTAGAAACACAAGAAGAACAACTTGTTTCTAACGACGCATGGGACCTTGCTTTTTACAGAGACGATATCATGGATAAAGGTATCAAAATAAACGAAGCTTCGGGTTGGTTTTTGTACGAAGCTGGAGACATCAGCACATACGATAACATTGACGTAACTGACCAATCTGGCTGGAATCAATTGTACAACCCGTCAACAGATTACACCAAAGGTGCTTTTGACCAAGGATCTGCTACTTTTGGATGGGGAAATTACAACCCAGGTAACCACCACACTACTGGAGCTTTAACCTTTGTTTTGACAAGAGGTGATGAAGGAGCCGAAGAGTATATCAAAATAAAAATTGATGACTATTTTGGTGCATATACTTTTACTTATGCTGAGTGGGACGGTACTGCTTGGGGCGATGATGTACAAGAAACTATTGCCAACGGCACTACAGATAGTTTTCACCACTTTTACTCTTTTGCTTCTGCAGATGTGGTAACAATAGAACCAGGAAAAGCTGCGTGGGATTTGTTATTTACAAAATATACTGACACTTATTATCACGGTGATATCGAAACACCAAACCAAGTAGTGACTGGGGTTTTGGCTAACCCAAACATCATGATTGCACAAACTACCGAAGCGCAAGCAACAGAAGATGAATTGTCTGAAGACATGAATGTGATTGGTGCAGACGGATGGAAATATTTGGACGGATGGTCTTGGGCAGTAGATTCGGACATCAATTACTTCATTAAAAGAAACGGAGAAGAAACTATTTACAAACTCAATTTTACAGCTTTTGAAGGCAGTAGCACTGGTCTAGTACAATTCTCACTCGACAACACTGCCACCTTGTCTGTAGAGCAAGTAACTGAGGGCGTGTCTTTTAATGTATACCCAAACCCAACTACTGATAAGAGAATACAAGTAGTGTATGATATTACAGCGACAGACGCTAGTCAAAACCAAATCGCTATTTACGCATTGAATGGCGCTGTGGTTTATCGTGCTAACGCAGAATCGAACACAGGATTTTATACACAAACATTAGATTTGAGTCAATTGACAGCTGGTGTTTACATCTTAGAATTCAGATCCGGAAACCAAACCGGCACAAAGAAAATAGTTCTTAAATAACAGAGCTATTGTTTGTTTAGTAGTATTTTTGTTGTGAAGCCTCTCTTTTTGAGAGGCTTTTTTTATTGCTAAAATTGATTGTTATTGGTGAATGCGAATCTCAAACATCGTCCCCCAGTTTTTACCCGTTACAAAAAAAGTATCTGATTTTTTGTTGTAAGCAATACCGTTCAGCACATCCAAATCATCATGATGAACAACTTTGTCTGTTAGCGAAGACAAGTTTAAAACCCCTTCGACAGCACCCGTTTTTGGGTCGATAATCGCAATAGCATTTTGAGTATAAACATTCGCAAAAATCTTACCATTCACCCACTCCATTTCGTTAACAGCCGGAATTATACTAGAATTGGTCGCTACGGTTACATAGTCAATCATCGAAAAATCTGTTGGGTTTACTTTGTAAATATTCGGATCGCCGCCAGTCATATACAACTGCTCACCATCGGTCACCAAGCCCCAGCCTTGCATGTTTTGAAAATACTTAAACGTACGCTTTTTCTCTAAAGTATTTACGTCATACACATAGCCTTCGTTATGTAGCCATGTGAGTTGATAAATCTCATCGTTGAGCACCGTAGCCCCTTCACCAAAATAGGCATCATCTAGCGTAACTATTTGTAACACCTTGCCAGTTTTTGGGTCTACTTTACGGATGCTCGACACACCTTTATTACCCGTTTTTTCACTTGCACCATTACCCGTACTCTCTATCAAAACATCGCCATAAAATTCTAAACCTTGTGTATAAGCTTTTTGATCATGCGGATATTCGTTCACGATATCAAAAGTCAAAACCTTTGGTGTATCTTGTGGCATGACGTCTATTTTTATCTGTGCTGCATTGTTGTCACCATCGGCAAAAATTTCGGCAGTAAGTTTTTTGGGACCATACTTTTCATTCTCCAAGGCAAAGTCAAACACCTCATTTTTAGATGCGCTTCCGATGCGCTTATTGTTTGCATAATACACCACAGAGTCGATGGTTACTCCTTCTACATTTTTAATTTGTAAAGGCACCGATTGCCCCAAATCATAGGTTTGGTTGAGCTTTGACGAATCAAACTGAAAAGTAGTTTTGTTTGTTGATTTTTTATCTTCGCATGAAGACAGTAAAAGTGTCGCCACTGCAAAAGACATCAAGGTTATTTTTTTCATTAGAAATAATTTTGCAAAAGATCTTCAGCGAATATACCTCTTTTTTGTTTTTCAATAAAACTATACAACAAAAAATTAACGTGTATTAATCTGATTAATTAACTTTGCTACACAAGACTTGAAGATGAAAACAAAAATTTGTGTGATTGATAATTACGACTCTTTTGTGTACAACTTGGTACATATACTAGAAGGCTTGGACGCCGATGAAGTGGTTGTATATAAAAACGATGAAGTAAACCTCGACGATTTGGCCAGGTTTGATAAAATATTGCTTTCGCCAGGCCCGGGCATTCCTAGCGAATCAGGAAAGTTAATGGCCGTTATCGAGCGTTGTCACTTATCACACAATATACTTGGCGTTTGTTTGGGGCATCAAGCAATTGGAGAGTTTTTTGGCTGGACGCTTACGCAGCTCGAAAAACCTTTGCATGGCATCCCTACAACGGCAAAAATCACTCATCCTTCACTAATTTTTAGAGATATTCCAGAAAATTTTTCTATCGGGCATTATCATTCATGGGTAGTTGAGCCTAGTAAAAACATCCCTCAACACGATTTAATTATCACTGCAGTAGATCAAAATCAGCAAGTTATGGCTTTTATGCACAGTCACTTACCTATTTACGGCGTGCAATTTCACCCCGAATCTATATTGACAGATACTGGTAGATTGATGCTAAAAAACTGGTTGGAGGGTTAAATTATTCTACAAAAAAAGTCTACCACGGTTGCAGTTAGTAAAAAAAGTAGTATATTTGCACCGGCAAGTCCTACACGACCAGCTCCTGCAGAATCCCCCAGGGTGGGAACGCAGCAAGGGTATGTGGTTGTAGCGGTGCGATGTAGGTCGCTTGCCTTTTTTAAAGATTTTTATATTTTACATTATACAAAGAAGTTGAGCAATCAGCTTCTTTTTTTGTGTCTAAAATCAAAAAACTGCCTCAAAGTTGAGACAGTTTTTCAAAGTAATTAAGTAAAAATTCAAATTAATCAATGTTCAATTGATATGGCATGATGGCTTGTACGCCTTTTGCTTGTTCTAAATAATTGATGCGTTGCAACATTTCGTAGTTTTCTTTACCGATTTGTTCAATCATCATGGCTTTGTGATTGGCTTTCATTTGCATACCTAGCAACTCTGCAATCATATCATTGAGCGAAATTTTGTATTCTGGGTACGACAACACTTTATACTCATCTAGCTCTACTTTTTTGGCTGCATATTGGATAGCGTCTTCTAAGCCTCCTAGCTCATCAACCAACCCGATTTCTTTAGCTTTTACACCTGTCCAAACGCGTCCCTGGCCTATTTCGTCTACTTGTTCTTTGGTCATATTTCGGCCTTCTGCCACATGCGTGATAAAAGTATCATACACACGCTCAATGCTTTCTTTAATTTCAGCTTTTGCCTCTGGCGATAATTCTTTCAGCAACGAATAACCTCCTGCGTGCTGATGCGTTTTTACCTCTTCAACATTTATCCCCCATTTATTGGCCAATTTTTCTAAATTCGGAATCATTCCAAAAACACCAATCGATCCGGTAATAGTTGTCGATTCAGCAAAAATACGATCAGCTCTACTGGCAATATAATATCCGCCTGAGGCTGCCACATCACCCATCGATACAATAACTGGCTTTACCTTGCGGGTAAGCTCTACTTCTCTTAAAATCAAATCTGAAGTCAATGCACTACCACCTGGGCTGTTCACACGCAAAACCACCGCTTTTACATCATCGTTGTTTCTAGCTTTTACTAAAGCTCTATTGATAGAACCTTCACCGATAATTTTAGCATTTCCTTCACCACCTCTGATTTCGCCTTGCGCATAAATTACAGCGATTGCACCTTTGGCTGAGGCTTTGTTAAACTTCGATTTTACTTCAGAAACATAATCCAAAATAGCGATTTCGTTGTATTTTTTTTCTTTATCAACTTCTAGTGCTTTTTTGATACCGTTTTCGAACTCATCTACATAAGCTACTTTATCTACAAAACGGTTTTTCAAAGCCAATTGTGGTGTTTTTGCTCCCAAATTATTGGCGATACTGTTTAAAGAATCTACCGATATATTTCTCGACTCCGAAATATCTGTTACAATTGTGCTCCAGATAGAGTTCAGCATTTCTGACGTTTGTTCTTTGTTTGCCTCACTCATGGTTTGTTGCAAAAAAGGTTCGCCCGCACTTTTGTATTTTCCGTGACGAATCACCTGCATTTGAATACCTGTTTTGTCTTGAAAGTCTTTGAAATAAGCCACTTGTGTCGCCAACCCTCTAAAGTCAAAATCACCAACTGGGTTGACATATAAAGTATCGGCAATTGAGCTCAAATAGTAAGTAGATTGTGAATAAGCATCTGCATAAGCCACCACAAATTTTCCGGTTTTTTTGAATTCATTCAACTTTTCTCTCAACTCTTTTGATTGAGTTAATCCAAGACTTATACGAGGATTAAAAATTTTGATTCCTTTGATGCGGTCGTCGGTTTTAGCATATTCGATAGCGTTCATCACATCTACCAAACCGTCCGATTTTTGATCAGAATATTGAAAATCTTCAATATAAGTTTTGCCGCCATAATCATCGGTAACCATCGACAAATCGAGGTCGATTACCGAGTTTGACTTAGTTACTACCGCACTACTGTTACTACCTGCCGAGAATATCACTCCGATTATCATTATCATAAAAAAACTGATAAACAAGAAGATAAAAATTCCGACTACTGTTGCTAATACGTTTCTAAAAAATTTCATGTTATTATCGATTTATCATATAAGTAGCCATTCTATCAGATTTGTTACAATGAGTTGCTCATTTTTTATTTATTTTTGCCAAATGCAACATCGAGTTATTTTATCATTGGGCAGCAATCTTGGCGATCGCAAAGCATTTATCGCAACTGCTGTCGAGCAAATCGGGCAGCGCGTAGGCACCGTAATCGATATTTCTACCTTATATGAAACGCCGTCTTGGGGGTTTGATAGCCATCCGTTTTTGAATGCTGCTGTGCTCGTACACAGTTATTTTTCGGCCGAATATATTTTGACAACCGTATTACAAATCGAAAAAGAATTGGGGAGAAACCGTGACAATACAGACAATTATCAGGCACGAACAATTGATATTGATATTTTGACTTACGATGACACTTGCATTGATACGCCCAACTTGGTAATCCCACATCCGCAAATTGCTCATCGCAAATTTGTTTTGTTGCCCATGGCAGATGTTTGCCCTAATTGGACACATCCAAAAACAAAAATTAACCTTGTCGATCTCATCAAAAATACCACTGATGAGGCCGAAATATTACCGAAAGAAAAATTAACTCCCGAAATTGCTAAATACCGACAAAAAATAAGCAAATACACCGTCATTGAAGGCAATATCGGAAGCGGAAAAACTAGTTTGGTAAAAAAAATCAGTGAAGATTTTGGTATAAAACCTGTCTTAGAAAGTTTTGAAGACAACCCTTTTATCAGCGATTTTTACGAAAATCCTGAATGCAAAGCTTTTTCGCTCGAAATGCATTTTTTGCTCGAACGCGTTGAACAACTGTCTAATACCAATTTCGACGAACAGCAAATCAGCGATTATCATTTAGACAAATGTTTGCTTTTTGCTCGGCAAACTTTGGGCGAATATGAATATAACTTATTTGCCAAAACAGTCCGAAACTTAACCATAAATAGTCCAAAAATAGAAGATTACATTTATTTGCATCAACCTATTAACAAACTTTTGCATCAAATAAAAATGCGCAACCGCTCTTTTGAACAAAATATATCTGCCGAATATCTACAAAAAATAGATAATACTTATCAGCAACATTTTGAACAAGTGGTTTGCAAGCGAAAAAAATGGGTAGATATGAGTGCTTTGGATTTCAAGAAAAACCCAAATGATTATCTGCAAATTTTAGCCAAAATATTTAGCGAATAAACTTTACAACTTGTTGATTTTTTGGTAAAAATCCCACATGGCAATACCTGCACTTACCGAGATATTGAATGAATGTTTGGTGCCTTCTTGCGGAATTTCAACCACTGCATCACAATGATCAACTACCGATTGTTGTACACCTTTTACCTCATTACCAAAAACCAAGGCATAAACAGTATCTGACTGAGGTTCAAAATCTTGCAACATCACAGAACCTTCTGTTTGCTCAAGCGCAATGGTAAAAACTGACTGTTGTTTGAGCTCAGCCAGCAACGCGTCTGTGCTCTCGCGATACTCCCACTCTACCGACTCTGTTGCGCCGAGGGCAGTTTTGCGAATCTCTTTGTGCGGCGGACAAGCTGTGATACCGCAGAGATAAATTTTTTGTATCAAAAATGCGTCGGCAGTTCTAAAAACCGATCCGATATTGTGCAAACTTCGTACATTATCAAGCACAATGATAATTGGTTTTTTGGGCGCTTGCTTAAACTCTTCAGAGGTTTTGCGATTGAGCTCGTCTAGTATTAGTTTTTTCACTATTTAATGATAATAATTGGCAGTTTATTAAAGGTCAAAGTTATGGTAATGCACAAAATTACAAAAGTAAATAAACTACACATAAAGACTGTCCCATTATATTTTTAGTCCAATAGCCAAAACGTCTTTGTATGCAGGGTTTTTCTTAAAAAAAGCAACAACATCAGGGTTAATTGGCACCACGCGCCAACGATTTTCTTCGGCGATATTCATGATTTGTTTCAAAAAATCGTCAACTTTTTCTTTATTCTGACATTTGTCGGTAATCAGTTTGGTCAAAAATATTTTTCGCTCTTGAAATGAGTATTCAGCAACCAATACATCTTCATCGCATTGGTATTCGAACTGTCTTAAAAGTTCGTTATTTATTAGTTTCATAATTGAATTTTTAATTAAAACTCCTTACCTTTCTCTAAAGAAAATAGAGCACTAAGTTACGACTTTTTTGAGTACCAATCAAATATGACAACACAAAACACTAAAAATCAGCACAAAATAGCGGTTTATTTTATTCCTGGCATGGCCGCAAACACACATATTTTTGAACGAATACAATTGGACGAATCACTGTATGAGCTGTTTTTTTTGGAATGGACAGAACCACAAAAAGACGAATCACTTGTTGCGTATAGCCAACGGATGAGTCGTCAAATAACAGCATCAAATCCGATTATCATTGGCGTATCATTTGGTGGCGTGGTGGCGCAAGAAATCGCACGTATTATAAAGGTAAAACAACTCATTATCATTTCGAGCGTTAAAAACAGCAGCGAGCTCCCCGCCTATTTTCGCTGGATAAAAAAAACAGCTGTTCACCGTGTTTTCCCAAACAGCATCACCTGGAAAACCCTTGAGTGGTATGCTAAAATCACACCGAATAAAAAAACAAAAACCAGAATCAAAGCCTATGACAAATATCTGACCGTACGCTCCAACAACTACCTAAGATGGTGCTTGAAAGAGTTATCGAAATGGAACAATCCGCACGAATTAAAAAATATTGTACACAT
>JBFHGP010000022.1:0-23159 GCA_041583035.1 Flavobacterium sp. | reverse complement strand
GAGTTTGATATTTTTGTTAATCATAGATTTGGTTATAATTTTTGCTCTGCAAAGGTAGTAATTTTAACGGAGATTTATCAAGAAAAATCACAAAGGAAAAAAAACAAAAAGTCGGTAATTACACCGACTTTTTAACGCACTAAATTAACTAAGATGATAGGTTTATCGTATTCTATCAGCAGATTTTACAAGATCCTCGTCCTTTTTGATGGCTTTGTTGGCCAAGACCAACAAAATGATAGAAACAAGCGGGAGGAACATCCCAATACCCTTCTCAGAAACGTTGGTTTCTCCGGATAAACTTAGCGTCTGATATACAAATAATCCTATTAAAATAAAGTTTAACAATATATTGATTCTATTATATACAAATTGTGTTTGCCTTTTTTTGTAGCTCAATAAAGAGAAAACACTCAAGGCAGCAGACAACCCAAACAATACTACATGCCACTGGTTTTGCGCAGCATAAACACCTACTCCCTCCATGTTTTTCCATAATGGAATAAACAATGAAAGTACCCCAGAAATCAAGAAAACCAATAATAAATAAATTGATTGTATGCGTTGTATCATGAGATTTGTTTGTTGTTTGTTGGGCAAATTTAAGCTTTCTTTTTAGAACAAAGCTATTGTATATAAGAAAATTTATTGTAATATTGCACGTGAAAAGTAGCAAGACACTTCTGATTGCAATTTTTTTCGTCACTTAATATCTCAAGTAACAGACAACTTTATTTTACACTAAACATAATCATAAAACACCTATGTTCGACGCATTAGAACAAAAGAAACTCGTTGAGCTTCAAGAAATTGGCCATAAGTTAGCCATCAAAGGGTATAAATCAATGAGAAAACGAGACCTAATACAGGCCATTCTCGACAGTCAAAAAAAGACCGAAACCCCTGCAAAACCTGAACAGGACACAACAAAGTCAAAAAGAAAAAGAATACCAAAAGAGGATAACAAAGTCTCCGAAGCCCCAAAAAGCAACAACGAACAGCCTAAAGAAAAAAGGCAACCACAACATAAACATCCCGAAAAAACTCATGCTAAAAACCACAAGCCTGAGAAAAAAGACAAAAACCAGTCTGAACAATCCAACAAACCTTATCACAAAAACAACAAAAAAAACTTTCGTGAGCCAGATTACGAATTTGAAGGCATCATAGAGACCGAAGGTGTTTTGGAGATTATGCCAGATGGTTACGGATTTTTACGCTCGTCTGATTATGGGTATTTTTCTTCGCCAGACGACATCTATCTATCTCAATCGCAAATTAGGCTATTTGGGTTAAAAACCGGAGACACTGTAAAAGGGATTGTACGTCCGCCAAAAGAAGGTGAAAAGTTTTTTCCGTTAGTAAAAGTGACTAAAATTAACGGTCATAGCCCAGAAAAAGTAAGAGACAGAATTTCGTTTGAACACCTCACCCCTCTTTTTCCGCAAGAAAAATTTGATTTATCCACCGGCAACTCATCAGCATCTACACGCATCATCGACTTGTTTGCACCTATTGGTAAAGGACAACGCGGCATGATTGTAGCCCAACCCAAAACGGGCAAAACCATGCTTCTCAAAGAGATTGCCAACACTATCGCCTCTAACCACCCCGAAGTTTATTTGATTGTCCTACTCATCGACGAGCGTCCAGAAGAAGTGACTGATATGCAGCGAAGTGTACGTGGCGAAGTAGTCGCCTCGACCTTTGATGAGCCTGCAGACAAGCACGTAAAACTCGCTAATATTGTACTCGAAAAAGCCAAAAGACTGGTAGAATGTGGTCACGATGTAGTGATTTTATTAGACTCTATCACCCGTTTGGCACGCGCTTACAACACCGTACAACCAGCGTCGGGCAAGGTGCTTTCGGGCGGGGTTGACGCCAATGCCTTGCAAAAACCCAAACGTTTTTTTGGTGCTGCGAGAAACATCGAAAACGGCGGATCGTTGAGCATCATAGCAACGGCATTGATTGATACTGGATCAAAAATGGATGAAGTTATTTTTGAAGAATTTAAAGGCACTGGTAATATGGAGTTGCAACTAGACAGAAAACTAGCCAACAAACGTATTTTCCCAGCCGTAGACTTGGTATCGTCAAGTACGCGAAGAGATGATATTTTGCTCGACCCAGCTGTGGCACAAAAAATGTGGATTATCCGCAATCACATCGCTGATATGAATCCGTTAGAAGCCATGAATCTTATACATGATAAAATCAGAAAAACAAAGACCAACGAAGAGTTTTTGTTGACTTTGAACGAATAACACCAAATCAGGCAAACCAAAAAAGGAGGCTTTTGTAGCCTCTTTTTTTATGAAATGTTGTAACTTTTGTCTCTCTTTTGTTACTTATAAAGCATGAAACCAGAAACTGAAGCAGAATTTCTCGAATTGTTGGACAAACATCAAAACATTGTCCATAAAATTTGTCGGATATATACCTCTGATGAAGATTCGCATAAAGATTTGTTTCAGGAAATTTCGATTCAATTATGGCACGCATATCCCAACTTTAGAGGCGACGCAAAGTTTTCTACATGGGCGTATCGCGTAGCATTAAATACCGCCATTTCGTTATTCAGAAAATCAAAAAAAGAAGTAAAAACGGCTGATTTAGAATTACATTCTTTTCGGTTGAAATACGAAGATTATGACGACCAAGAAGAGCAACAACTCAAGGTTTTGTATCAAGCCATTCATCAATTGAATGACATCGAAAAAGCATTGATTTACATGTATTTGGAAGAAAAAGATTATAGCGAAATCTCTGAAACACTCGGGATAACCGAAGTCAATGCGCGGGTAAAAATGAATCGTGTGAAAACAAAATTAAAAAAAATCGTAAATCCGTAATAATGAACATGCCATGGAAGAGTTAGATTTACTAAAAAAACATTGGAGCAAAACCGATTTTCCAAAAATAGAGGCCCAAGAATTGCGTAAAATGATTCAGAGAAGATCGTCGTCAACCGTAAGATGGATACTAATTATCAGTATATTAGAATTTGTTTTTTGGACAGGACTCAACCTTTATTGGTGGTTTTCTGACAATGATGATATGATGCTTGAGCAATTAGGTGAAGAGGCAATTAGCCTAATTCACTCAGTAGAATATGTATCATATTTTGTCTTTTACCCAGTTATCATCTATTTTATGGTAAGGTTTTATCGCCTTTACCGCGCTATTTGTGTGATTGACAATACTAAAAATCTTACCGAAAGTATTTTAACAACCAGTAAGCTGGTACGCAGATACATCTCTTTTAACGTCCTGTTTATTCTAATCAACATGATTATCGGAAGCGTAATCGGATTATACTTGCGTAGCCCTGAAGGTTTTACACCAGTAAATACCTTAATGAATACCATAACAGTATTTATCACCATGATTTTTGTTGGTGTAATTGTAGGTATTATCTGGTTGTTGTACAGACTTTTGTATGGATGGTTGCTCAAACGTCTAAACAAAAACTATGAAGAACTGGCCAAAATAGAAAAAGTTACAGAGCAGGAATAGTATCTGTAGTTGTTTTTTCGGGCAATGTACTTTCGTTGACTGGTGTGATAATTTCTGTCACCCATTCTGATGGTTTTTGTGTATCTAGCACCGATGTGTTGTAAACCGATATTGATTTGATACTTTCATGCGGAGTTAGCCCGTACTCTTCTACTGCCAAGGCATTCTCTGCCCAAGCTTTATCGCTGTGCGAATAATCGCCCACCATGATGGTTTTATAACCATAGGTTGCCTCGTGTTTTCCACTGATAATGTCGCTACCGGGCGAAGTAAAAATTTCGTCTTTGATAGGCAAACAAACCTCATAATGTAACTTACCTGAAATAAAATCTACCTCAGAAAAAACAGAAAAAGGGTCACCACTTATTTTGATATCGGGATTGTCTTTCACAAATTTTTTTAGACTTTCGATAGCGCCAAAAATACTCATTCCGAGATTTTTGAGATCAGATTCTACTTCTTTTTTGATGTAAAATGTTTCAGGCAAAAGGATTAAGCCTACATTTTGTACTGAAAAAGTAGAGAGTTCTCTGGTTAAAAAATAATTGATATCGTTGAGTGTTTTTACATTGGCCTCACCCAAAACAGCATCTTTACCTTGAAAAAGCACTTGCAATTTGGTCATAAAATCCATTTCGCCGCTTGATTTGAGTGTCAAAACTGTTCCTTCATTTTTTTCGGCAAAAGAAAAAAGATATTCAGACAATGAAGGTTGATTTTCGAAAACAAAAGCTAGGCTATCGTTTGGATGATATTTATTGAGTTTTACTTGCACATCGCCCCATTGCAAAGACCCACCCAAACCTCTGTAAATAGAGTCGACTTCGCTTTTTTGTGTAGCATCAGGATGCCAAGTGTCCCAATTTTTGAGGTCGGCGATATAATTAAAAACGGTGCTTTTGGGCAAATTGATTTCTCTTTCGTTTTTGATGGTATATTTTCCATCTTGGGTAGCCACAAAAACAGTGACAGAGATAGCCACCAACACCAGCAACAATAAGATATATTTTAGGATTTTCATATTTTTTTTATCCCAAAAGTAATATATTTTATTGTTTTAACCATATTTTAATCAAAAATAATAAAGCAATGAATCCGAAAATACCGAACAAAATCCACTTGGTATTTTTGTAATGAATTTGGTGTATTTTTAAGTCTTTACGATACACCCAAGTAATGGCGACAATAAAAACCACTACAAATAATAAAGAAAAAATGACCCTACCTGTTGTAAACATAGTAAAAAGTACTGCCCGCCAAAATTTTGACAGGCAGATTTGTAAAGTTTATATTATTGGCATAGTCCACCCAAAGACGTCTTCTGCCAATTTGTTCTGAATTTTTGTCAATCCACCTTTGAGCTGCAAGGCAAAACTATCTTCGTCAGCGATGGCCGGCAAGGTGTAATAATTATCTTGGTAAGCAAAACCCTCTACTTGGTTGACTACTGCAGCAGTACCTGCCCCAAAAATCTCTTTCAGGCTACCATCTTTGGCAGCTTCTACAACTCGGTTTACTTCTACAGGCTCTACTTTTACCTCGATACCCAAGTGTTTTGCAAGGTCTATCAAGCTTTTTCTAGTCACGCCGTCCAAAATTCTATCTGATGTTGGTGCAGTGTACAAAGTGTCATTTATTCTAAAAAACACATTCATCGTACCCGCTTCTTCGAGCTTGGTATGCGTAGCATCATCTGTCCAAATCACTTGGTTGTAGCCTTCGTTTTGTGCCAATCGAGTTGGGTAAAACTGTCCCGCATAGTTACCTGCGGCTTTGGCTGCGCCGATACCTCCGTTGGCTGCACGGCTATAATAATCAGCAATTTTCACTTTTATTTTACCTGAATAATAAGTGCTTGCTGGCGATAAGAGAATACAAAACAAAAATTCGTCTGACGGACTAGCTACTACACCTGTTTGGGTAGCAATCATAAACGGCCTGATATACAAAGAGTTGCCCAAGCCTTTTTTGACCCATTGCGACTCAATTTTTATCAACTCTTTTAGTCCGTCGATAAAAATCTCTTGGTTGATTGATGGCATGGCCAATCTTTCGGCTGATTTATTGAATCTGTTATAATTTTCTTCAGGACGAAAAAGCCAAACTTGGTCTTGCTCGTCTTTATAAGCTTTCATCCCTTCAAAAATTGCCTGACCATAGTGAAAAATTCGGGCTGAAGGGTCTAGAGTAATCGGTGCATAAGGTTTTATCTCTGGCTCGTTCCATTCGCCATTTTTGTATGCGCAAACCAACATGTGGTCTGTAAACTGAGCCCCGAATTTTAGATTATCAAAATCACAATCATTAATTTTTGTCGTTGCCGACTTGGTGATTTTGATATCTAAAGAAGGAGTATTCATAATCGTAACTGTTTTATATTGGGTTTGAAATTTGGTGCAAAAGTAAGCATATTACCGCATATATTCAGTTATTTTTATGTTATTGTTTTTTTGTGTTTCTGATAGCAATGTTATACCCTATGCTTATCCCTATCGGTATAAGTTTTGAATTCATTGAAAAATACGGCAAATTTTTCACATACTCGTAATGATCCATAAACTTTTTTGAACGCAGCGGAACAAACAAGCCTACACTAAATTTATTCAATTAAAATTCAGTCTAACCGGAAAAGTATAGGATGACCTCACAATTTGCCCTTGATGCTCTGCAGGCTTCCACTTTTGTACTTTCATCAAATCTACCACTTGTTTGGCTACATTTTCCATACCCTCTCCTTGTATGTGTACAATATTAAAATTGGTTAACTCTCCGTCTTTTTCTACAATAAATTTAACTTTGAATTCTGCAGGATTATATTCTCCTGCACTCGCCAAACCATGTGCTATGTATTTATAAAACTCTGTCAAGCCATCAAGTGGTGCAGCTTTATGGTCGGGCGACTGCACTGGCGTATCTTCTACAATTTCCATTTTCTTTGGTGAAGACAAACTATCATTAGACTGAGCATTTACTGACGTTGTTGTCACAAACACTATCCCAAAAACCATCATGATTTTGCCATACAACAACCTCATCTTCCAATTTTTAATATCTATCATGTCAATTAATTTTTAAGCAATTTACAAAAAATTATTCTTCAGTCAACTTAATTTTTATTGGCAAGGTAAAAGACGACCTCACAATTTGTCCTTGATGCTCTGCAGGCTTCCATTTTTCTTGGGTTTTCATCAATGTAATTATTTGATTGGCCACATTCTCTGAAGTTGCATCACCTGCACTCACTATTTCGAAATTGGATGGGCTCCCGTCTTTTTCTATAACAAAACGGAGTTTGAAATAAAAAAATTCTTGATAAAAAAACCAAGAATTTTTAATTAACCAGATGTTATTTAAAAATCACTTTTTAAAAACCTTGTAAACCCCTATTTTATTAGCCGATTTAATTTTAACCAAATAATATCCGCTCCTCCATGTTGATGTGTTAATAGAAACAACCTGATGAGTTGACAAATTATTTTTCTCCAAAATGCGCTGACCCAAAGCATTATACACTTCAATACTGTCTGATGTTATAAAACCGTCTGTGTGCTCAATAAACAACATATCTGTTACCGGATTTGGATATAATGTAACGTTTGCTAATTTATGCACGGTACTACTTGCAGGCTTATCAGAAAAAAATGTCAAAACACGACCATGGTAACTTCCTCCTGCAAACGATTCATTCAATTGCTCACCTTGTGTAACAAAATTATCCGCAGACGAATTACCTTGTGTCGCTTCCAATGAAATATACCCATTGGTTACGGGCCAAATCATTGATGTCGCTTCATCTCCTTCGTAACCATAATAGGTACCATACAACAATTCACTACCGTCACTTGAAACTATATGATGAAAAGCATCTGTATTGGTCATTCCATTGTACTTTTCTGGTTGATATCCATCTTCAGTGGCATAACCTTGCGTTTCTTCTGTTGTGCCAAGCAAATAAATTTGCTGTTGATCATCTACCACAAAATTACTCACCTGTGTAGGCAAACTCCAATAATGTGTACCTTCTTCGCCAAACTTAGTAATTACCACATCCGAATCGTCAACTTCCATATAAGGATTTTCATGTAAAGGAAATGTGTTATTATCATGCAGTATATAAAAATTACTCCCAGATGTACGCAGCACTTTTAATGCCGAGGGCGAGGTATAACCATCTTTCAGATAAGTTCCCCAATCGCGTGTACCGTCAAAGTTAAACACATTGACAAATGCCCGAAACAAATCATTGGAGCCATCTTGGTAGGGATTTTCTATCAGAGCACCATCGGTACTGAAAAAAGTTGGGTCAACTTCATGCGGAAATTGCTTCATAACCTGCCCGTACACCACCAATTTGTTTTGTGTAACTGCTATTTCTCTAATCATTGTTTGATGATGAGAGAAAAAAGTACGCCAAACCAGCTCGCCATCACTGTTTAGCTTTACTAGTATAGGCGTAAAATAATTTTCATCGCTGAGATAATCCTCGGGGTTGGAAGTGGACTGAAAAGGCGCATCAGGTATCACCTCTGTATTGGCAATAGCCGCCGTATAATACACATTGCCATTGTCATCTACAGTAATCGCCTTTCTCTGATAACCACCAATGTAATGTGATTCGGCATAGGTACTCCAAACCAGTTCGCCTTGGGCATCAAACTTGGCTACAAAACCGTTACTCCCATTTGTTTGATTCGCCAAATTCCAATCAAAATCACTTTTGTACACACTGGCAGTTGCAAAGCCTTCAGATGCCGTAGTTTCTCCCATAACATATACATTTCCTTGCTCATCAAAATCTATATTCATTATAGAAGTATTTGAATCACTACCAATACTTGCCCATACCTGAGACTCCGTATTAGGCAAATCACTTACTCTAACCTGATTAGAGATAGAGCTGCACTCAAACAAACGAGCATCGTCTGTCATAAAGCTCTTTCCATGATTTTCAAATGGATAAAAATCGTCCATTTTTACACCCCAGTGCTTATAATAAGCTGATTGTGTAAATCCGTAAAAACAACTGAGTAAAAGGAGGACAGATAATATATTTTTTTGCATAATACACTAATTTATCAAGTATTTTCTACTAATATATTAAAAATACACCATTACAACAAAACATCATTCAACAATAATCAAAACTCTAAAAACTATATACATTTTATTGATATAAAAATTCGTAATTTTGCCTAGATTTTATTCACATGGAAAAAACCAATAAAGCCGTACACGAAGCCTTCGAAATCATCCAACAAGGAGGCGTTATCCTCTATCCTACCGATACCGTTTGGGGGCTTGGCTGCGACGCCAGCAACCCAGAGGCTGTAAAACGTATTTTTGACATCAAGCAGCGCGAAGAACAAAAAAGTATGATTGTATTGGTCAACAACGACCGATTGCTGTACCAAACCTTCAAAGATATACCCTCAGTTGCCTTTGAAATTTGGGACAGCACCGACAAACCTACTACGCTGATATTGGACAATCCCAAAAATATTGCACCAAACCTCATCGCGCAAGACAATTCGCTAGGTGTGCGCATGGTGAAAGATGCTTTTGTGTACAAACTTATCGAGCGAATGAAAAAACCTTTGGTGTCAACCTCTGCCAATATTTCGGGCTTGCCTACACCCAATCGATTTTCAGAAATTGATTACCGCATTATCTCAGCTGTAGATTATGTAGTGCCGCTCGACCATGACAAAAAGTGCAACAAACCCTCAACGATAATCAAATTACAAAACGATTTACAAGTAAAAATTATCCGAAAATAAATTCAGCATGCCCCAAAACAATTATTCTGACGCTCTTCAACTACCTATTTTTAATATTCTTGCACAAGCTGCCAAAGAATTAGGCGTTTCTACCTACGTGATTGGCGGTTTTGTCAGAGATTATTTACTGCAACGAGGCGCAAAAAAAGACATCGACATTGTGGCGGTGGGCAGCGGGATAGATCTGGCGCTCAAAGTATCAGCGCTCATCCCACACCATCCCAAAGTTCAGGTTTTTAAAAACTACGGCACCGCCATGTTGCGTTATGACGATATGGACATCGAATTTGTAGGTGCTCGCAAAGAATCTTACCATACCGATAGCCGTAAACCGATGGTAGAAAATGGCACGCTCGAAGACGACCAAAACCGTCGTGATTTTACCATCAACGCTTTGGCTTTTTCGCTTAACGAAAATAATTTTGGCGATTTAATAGATCCTTTTGACGGTGTTGCCGATTTGGCCAACAAAATTATCCGTACGCCGTTAGACCCCGATATTACCTACTCTGACGATCCCTTACGAATGATGCGTGCCATTCGTTTTGCTACGCAATTAGGTTTTGAAATCGAATATCAATCTTTACAAGCCATCACAAAAAACGCACACCGCATCGAAATCATTTCGGGCGAGCGCATCGTGGACGAGCTCAACAAAATATTGCTTACCCCAAAACCATCTATCGGATTTTTATTATTGCACGAAACTGGCTTGCTCGACCTTATTTTACCCGAGCTTACCGCACTCAATCAGGTAGAAGAAATAGAGGGACACACCCACAAAAACAATTTTTACCACACCCTAGAAGTTGTCGATAACATTTGCCCAAACACTGACGATTTGTGGCTAAGGTGGGCTGCCTTGCTACATGACATTGGCAAAGCGCCAACCAAAAGATACAGCAAAAAGGTAGGATGGACTTTTCACGGACATGAGTTTTTGGGCGGAAAAATGGTGAAGAAAATTTTTCAGCGTTTACACATGCCACTCAACCACAAAATGCGTTTTGTACGAAAAATGGTAACCATGAGCTCTCGACCAATTGTGATTGCCGAAGACAAAGTAACCGACTCTGCCGTAAGACGATTGGTGTTTGACGCCGGCGATGATGTAGAAAACCTCCTGACCTTGTGTGAAGCAGATATCACCACCAAAAACGCTAAGAAATTCAAGAAATACCACAACAATTTTAAGATTGTGCGCCAAAAAATTGTGGAAGTAGAAGAGCGAGACCACATCCGTAATTTTCAACCACCTATCTCTGGCGAAGAAGTAATGAAGATATTTGACCTGCCACCATCGCGCGAAATAGGTCAAATCAAAGATGCGATCAAAGAAGCAATACTCGAAGGCGAAATTCCGAATGAGTATGAAGCTGCTTATCAATACATGATTAAAAAAGCCGAAAGTATCGGTGTAAAAGCCGTTCATCCAAAACCGATTAAACATGAAAAATAAATCGTTTATCCGTTGGGCAAAAATATCTTTAGCCTTGGTTTATCTAGTGATTATTGCCGGCGCAACTGTGCGTATGACTGGCTCTGGCATGGGATGCCCAGATTGGCCAAAATGCTTCGGGTATTACATTCCGCCTACCGAAGAAGCCGAGTTGATGTGGAAAACTGAGCACGAATACAACAAGGGACAAGTAATTATCAAAGAAGAAAAGCTTTGGGTAGCCAAAGAAGATTTTACCTCCACAACCACCTACGAACCAAAACATTGGGACGAATATACCAAGCACGATTATGCGGTTTTTAACCCTTACCACACTTGGGTAGAATACATCAATAGGCTTTGTGGTGCGTTGGCTGGTTTGGCTTGTTTGGTATTGTTTGTACAATCTTTTAGCTATTGGTCACACAAAAAATCGGTGGTTTTATGGGCTGGCATCGTTTTGTTTTTGCTCGGTTTTAACGCTTGGCTTGGCGCAACGGTAGTCTATTCTGTACTCAACCCTGTGCGAATCACTATTCACATGATTGCGGCATTAATCAATGTTGCAGCACTGATTTATTTGATACGAATAGCTCAACCCGAAAAGCAATACCAAGCCATTTATGACAAAAAATATCATTGGGTAGCTTGGATAGCTCTGATATTCACACTCATACAAATAGGTCTAGGCACACAAGTAAGACAGTTTATTGATGAACAAACCCGCAGTGGCGTGACAGATGTGATGCTTTGGCTACAAAATCCGGATGTGAATTTTTATGTACACCGCACCTTTTCGTTTGTGATTTTGTTTGTGAATCTATACTTGTTCTTACGCAACAAGCGCCTTGGTTTGGGCAGTGCAAAAATCAATTGGGTGATGTTGTTGTTGTTGCTCGAAATATTGACTGGCGTATTGATGTACTACATCCACTTCCCGTTTGGCACACAAGCGGCACACTTGGTTTTGGCTGCATTGATGTTTGGATTACAGTTTGCTTTGGTGCTAGAAGCTAACAAAAAAGTCAAAAATCTGTTTAAATAAGGATATCGCTTTCGAGGTCAGATTTTTCTATCTCAAAGTGGTATCCCAACTGATTTACCATCTCTATCACCAATTTTTTATACCAATTTTCTGACTTGGGATGAATGTATAATCGCTCTATCATTTGGTTGATATCTGTTTCTATTTTCACTCCTTCATTTACTTGCAAATCGAGGTGAGAAACATCAGTTATCACTCTAATTTCGTGCTCGTACTGAAAACTTTTTCGCTTGAATAAGAACGGAAAAAAATCATCGTCAAAAGGGATATGTTCTTTTTTATAATCGATATAATTAACTTCGCCAATGAATTGATGAGCTTTGGGCTCTGTCAATGAATTTTTGAGATGTCCGATAGTCGATTGTATCGCCAGACCTTCGTTATTTTTGGTAAAAACTTGCCACATGGCGTAACTCTCATAAGAATTGGCATGCCAACTGCTGATGACTATATTTTTGCGTTTAGACTTGTATGCATCTAGGTATTTTGGATTGTCTTCGAGTAGTTTTTTGATTTCTTCATAAGTAGGTTCGCTAAACGTACCCTCGTATTGGTCTTCAAATTTATCAGACCGCGCCATAAATAGTTTTCTAGAAATCAATAAATCTAAAAACTTGGACAAATCTAAGTATTTCCAAATGATGGTATCGTCTGGCGGAAGGTGTAATTTATGATTTTCTTTAAACATCTCGACGTATTTTTGAAGCAATTATTTGGACCACAAGGTAAAAAAAATCCGGAAACCTATGGTTAAGATTTCCGGATATACTGTTAACTTTTGATTGCTTAATTATATTTTTGACCAAAATTAAATGTCAACGAAAACCTCAGTGTACTGTCTAACGGGTTGTTATTACCGCCCATGTCAAACAGATAAGACACATCTACGTTGATAATATTGTATTTGAAACCAGCACCAAGAGTCGCAAATCTACGCGCGCCTTTGTCTTCGGCTTCGTTAAAATATCCCATTCTAAAAGCAAACGCATCTTGGTACCAATACTCTGCTCCCAAGGCCCAAGTAAACTCTCTCAACTCTTCACCAAAACCGTCTGGTGCATCGTTAAATGATTTGAAAAGACCTGACGTCCATCCGATATCGTTATATTCTCTGTTGTTGGCCGCTACTTCATCTGGCGTAATTTCGCCATCGTTATTCAAATCTGCAGGCACTTGACGAGATGGCACCAATAGCTTGGTTAGCTCGATGTGTGTAGCAATCTTGTTGTGTTCGTCCAGAATAAAATCAAAACCACCACCCAATCTTAAGTTTGATGGCAAAAAGTCTTCTTGACCTTCAGCATACGAAATCTTAGGTCCGAGATTTTGTAAATTGAAACCGGCACGGATTTTTCCGTCAAAACCATCCATTTGCATCTCTTCAGACTCGTAAAAACCTGCGATATCTACAGCAAAGCTGTTGGCATTGGTTTCTTCAACATCAGACGCCACAAGGTTAGAACTGATGTATCTGGCAGCTACAGCACCCGAAAAATGGTCGCTCAACTTTAGTCCGTAAGACACATCAATGGCAAATTCGTTTGGTTCTTCTACCCCAATTGGGTCTCCAATTTCATTGGTTTTCTGAATTTCGCCCATTCCAAAATAACGAAAACTTGCAGCTACAGCGCTACGGTCGTTAAATTTGTTGAAATAGTTGAGCTGTGCCAATGATATATCGGTAGCGAGCTTGGCCATATAAGGTGTATAACTCACAGAAAAACCTTGTTGTTGATCAGCAAAAACATATTTTGCTGGGTTGTACTGTTGCGAAAAAGCGTCGGGAGAACTGGCTGTTCCTATATCTGCCATCCCTGCTGCGCGCGCATCGGCACTAATCAACAAAAAAGGTACGCCAGTGGTAATGGCTCTGCTCATTCTGTTTTTGTACTCTGATACTGGCACGCCTGTTTGGGCAAAAGTAGCCTGTGCGGCAAGTGCTGTGACGGCTAATATGGTTATTTTTTTCATTCTAATTCTATGTTTATTCAACAAATATACTATTTATTTTGCGTTACAATATAACTAATTTTTCTAATTTTTCGGATTGATGCCCCGTTAAAGTTGATTTTACCGTCAATCGATAAATATATACTCCTTTTCCTATTTTTTCGCCAAAATCATCACGTCCGTCCCAAGTGATTTCGCGTGACAAATTACCATCAGACACCACTGTTTGATTGATGGTTTTGACAATTTTTCCGGTCACGGTAAACACTTGCACTTGCACCATCAACAACTCTGTCGGGCGGTTGTGTTCGAACCAAAACTCTGTATAATCCACAAATGGATTAGGATAATTGAGAACATTTTTCAACGAGATACCTTCTTCTTTGGTCACCAAAAACTGAATATCAGCCGTTACCGGATTGTTGTACACATCCCAAGCTTTGAGCGTGAGGGTATGCAAACCGTTTTCGAGATCACTAAAAGGATATTTGATGATTCCTTTTTGGTAATTATCAGGCTCGGTCTCATAATAATCGTTCAGCACAATCGGATTATTCTCATCACCATCGAGAATAGCGACCAAATCGTGCCCGATACCTCCCGCAGTATTGATGCCGTTTTCATCTTCTAAATAAGCCAAAAACAAAGGCGACTCGTCAGTTACTCCGCCCGAGATAAAAGTCTCGTCGTTCATATACAACGCAACTTCTGGCGATTTATTGTCTTCTGCCGCATTTTCATTAATTCCGCCTATCTGAATAGTGTTATTGTATCCTGTATAATCGTCTAACTGTTGCGACTGATTGACTGCATAAAAACTCGCTTTACCGCTACCCACATTGATTTTGATATCTTTTGGCACTACAAATTCTACCTCAAACTTACCATTAGTCACCGTAGCATTACCTCTAAAAAAAGTTTCGCCCAAGGTTACAAAATCCATTTTATACACTTCGCCAGACCTGATTACATTATCATTACCCAAAGTTTGTCGGTCGATATTTTTATCAAACAATTGTATGGCCAAGTCACCATTAAAATTACTTATCAATTGATTACTCTCATTGGTAATCTCGCCCGAAAGTTTGATTTTGTCTAATGCTCTGAGGCTACCGTCAAAATCTTGCAAAGGTGTTTCGTTGATATGCGTAAGCTCTACTTTTGGTTTTGGAATACCTAGTTTTACAGCAGGATCTCCCAAGAAAAACACTATAGATTTTTCATTTTGTGCAAACGAGTTTTTGGTTTGTCTAAGCGCTTCGCCTATCGTAATATCTGACGACGACACTCCATCGATGTTAAACAAATATTTCGAAATTTGAATGGTAAAATTGTTGGCATTACTGATACCTATTTTTCTCGTCGTGGCCAATAACCCCATCGCTCCGGCGTTTCGTTGCAAAATCAATTGCTCGCCGCCCGAGACGTTTTCTGGTTTGTCAAAACGTGTAAACTCACAGGTAAGAATAGCAAACAATGGATATTTGTTTTGGTTGTTCATCTGGCTGATATCACTTGGCTCTAACAATCGCTCGCTTGCCAAGCCTAGCTCGTTACCATGACCTAAGTAATTAACCATCAATGCACCGCTATCAAAAGCATCGAGAAAATCTTTTTTTGCCTGCGGATATCTCGCCCCGCCCGACGCTACTTGCTGTTGGTAAGCATCGGTATAAATTTTATTAAAGTTGATATAAGGTTGCGCTTGTTCCAAATCGCTCGCCATTATCTCTAACGACTCTTGCAGCGAAATATCTGAAGAACTATCCACATCATCAGCCAAGGCAATGTATTGGTTTTTCCATCTTCCGGCGTTCTCGACCGAGTGATATTGGATAATTTTATTAACCACTGCACTGGCTTCGATAGTATTTGTAACAGGTAGTCTACCTACGGCAATATCCATCCCGTTATAATTTTGCGCGGTGATATAGCCTTCGTCTTCGTCCATCAAAGCATAAAAATCGTCGGTCATAAAACAGCTCCAATCGCTGTAATTAAATACATTGGTATTCGAATTTTGTACCGATTGAAAGGTCGGAACGATATTGGTATTGTTTTCTACTCTATCCAAATAATCGTAAGAAGCATCTCCAAAAAGATTCACAAAACGCAATCTGTTATTCGTCGATGAAGCGTTCTGGTACACATATCTGATAAAATTACGTATCGCTACAATATCTTGTTTGCCTGACGAAAACTCTTCATATATTAAATGTATAGGTACCACCTTGGTGTTGAGGTTACTATAATTTTGATGAAATTGTGCTAACCTATTGGCTTCGCTCATCAAATTTTGTTGTGTAATAATAAGGTAATCTACATCACCATCGTTAAAGATATTGCCTTTTAGGTCTTGATTAGCTACGCGACTGTTAGACAAATTTGTCGGTTGATAAATATCGTCGTTCACCAATGTATGGTATTTTTTGACTTCACCTAAATTAGCTTTGAACGAAAAAGTAGCTTGATTATTAGTTATATATTGTGGGTTATAAATATCAGACACCTCCCATACTTCGCCAATGTTTTGCGCATTGGTGATTTGGTATCGGCCTACTCCAAACTCTGCCGAGGCATCGTTCACGACAAAGCCAAACTGTTGACCATAGCCTTCCAATTTCTTTTTATAATCGATAGCGATATAATCCAAATACCCTACTGAGGTAGGTACACCGCCATTTTGATAACTTAGCGCAACAGTGGTTTCGTTTGACGTGAGATTTACTGCTTGACTAAAGGTGGTTTCGCGTGCCGAAAAATTGGTGCTTTTTGCCCCAATAGTCTGACTCCCCAACTGTGTACCGTTGAGCGAAAAAGTAAACGATGTTTGTACCGCCGACGACGCAACCACTTTTGCAGTAAGCGTTGCGGGCTCTGAAGTATCTACTTGGGCAGTATTGAGCGGGAAACTCTGTGTAGAATTACCAGCAAAGTATTCGCCTACCCACCTTCTACTTAGCTGAGCTACATTAGTCAAATTTTGTTCATGAAAAGCACGTTCGTCAAAATTAGTATAGGTGATGGTAGCCGCCGCACTAGGCTCGGTAAGCGGTTGCATGCGTTTGCCCGTTACACCACCATAAGTAACATAATAATAGGTCTCTGTTGCGTACAAATTATGATGTGTACCATTTTGCTCGCTCCAGCCTTGGTTGCCTACTGCATAAAACAAAAAGTAATCGTTGTCATTCCACACACCATCGTCTTCGCCAAAACTTCTTATGGCGACCTCAGGCAAGTCAAAATATTCGTTATCAGCATTGCCTAGTGGTAGCATTTGTCCGCCATGACCATATATTTTTATTGTTCGAGGGTCGGTATTAGCTGGCACGCCAAGAGAAGTTAAAAATGATTTGTCTAAGCGATAAATACCTGTTTGGCCTATTTTGAATTTGAACCACTCGCCTTGTGCCAAGACAGAATTGGTTTGATTGAGTGAGAAAGCTGCGCGGCTATTGACCGTCAGGTTACGTTTATAAGTATAAGTAAAATATAGGGCAACTACTTTCTGAAAACGATTGCCTGATTTGACAATCGGGTTAAAGCGAACGCTCGTTTGGATATTGCCACGCCCCGAAGCACTTGTTACTTTTATATCTACCGAACTCGGAATGTTGTTTTGATCGATATACCTATACTTATTAAGGTCTATATCTTCATACCTGACATTAATTAGTTGAACAGACTTTTCGTCGGCCATTTGACTGTCGGCAAATATACCTGCGTATTCGACAATTTGTTGGTCATACAGGTATTGAAAATTCTCGGATTGAAAAACAGGCAAAAGACCGTTTTTATTTTCTTCGATAGGATAATTTTTGTCTTCCCAATTTAACACAATATTTTTTTGTTGTGCATTGACACAAACAGCAAATAGGACGACAAAAACTAATAAATACTTCTTACACATAAGTAACCTTTATTGATTATGGAACAAAAATACATTAAATATTATATGTATGATAACGGAATTAATTTTATATTGATTGTTGTTTTTAAGTTTTTTTTTACTATTTTTGGACATAGTTATTGTTAATCAAACCTTAATTATTATATTGCAACGAAATTTTTACCTACTTAAATGATGAAAATAAATAGAATGACGACTATTCGCTTGATGGCAGTTTTGGCTGCATCAATAGGCTTAACCAGCTGTAGCAACAATTCTGGTTCTGCAGTTTCTACTGCTACCGGCTGGCAAATCAATGGAAGTAAAAGTGGTTTTCAACACAACACGGCTTATGACGCCTCTCAAACTCCCATCGGTATGGTGGAGATTGAAGGTGGTACTTTTACCATGGGTCGCGTACAAGATGACGTAATGGGAGAATGGAACAATATGCCCACACAGCAATTTGTTCAATCTTTCTATATGGATGAGACAGAGGTTACCAATTTGATGTACAACGAGTACCTTTATTGGTTAAAAGCTGTTTATCCACCGTCGGAGCCACAATTCAGAAACATCTATAATGCTGCCTTACCAGACACCTTGGTATGGATGAACAGATTGGGTTATGGAGAAACCATGAAAAACAACTACTTGAGACACCCTGCTTATGCAGATTATCCAGTAGTAGGTGTTTCTTGGGTACAAGCCAACGATTTTTCTAAATGGAGAACAGACCGTGTAAACGAACTCAACTTAGAAAGAGCAGGTTACCTCAAAAAAGGAGCGAGAATTAACGATGCTTATGGATCAGATTCTTTCTCTACCGATGCATATATCAACGCGCCAAGCAAAGTGTATAACGGTAACGACTCTATCGTGTTTAGAGGCCGTAAAAACAAAGCAGACGACGGAGATAAAAACGTATATGCTACACAAAACTTTGGTTTGTTTACTGCGGAGTATCGCCTCCCTACCGAAGCTGAGTGGGAATATGCTGCTAACCCTATCAAAGAAGACAGAGAATACAACAACGTAAAAGGACGTAAAAAATATCCTTGGGGATCTGACAACACAAGATACTCATCAAGAAGAGCTAAAGGTGATCACTTGGCCAACTATAAACAAAACCGCGGAGACTACGGTGGTGTAGCTGGCTGGAGAACCGACGACGGATCTGTAACTGCACCAGTAAAATCATACCCTGCCAACGATTGGGGATTATATGATATGGCTGGTAACGTAGCAGAGTGGGTAGCTGATGTTTACAGACCTACTGTTGATGCTGACATCAATGACCTTAACTATTTCAGAGGAAATGTTTATACTAAACGTGTGTTGGCTGATGACGGTACAGTACAAATTGTAGACACTACTGTTCAATACGATACTTTACCAAATGGTACACTTCGTCCAAAAGCATTGCCAGGACAATTGGCTGAAACTAATGTATCTGAGCAAGATTATTTCTTGAGAAGAAACTTTAACGAAGCAAATAGTACTGACTACAAAGACGGTGACTCAGAAAGAACATTGTACAATGCACCAACTGACGAGTTTACTTATGACGAAAACGGAAACTTTATCCCTAACTACGACAACTCTAGAGGTAAAACTTCATTGGTGACCAACCAATCTAGAGTAATCAAAGGTGGTTCTTGGAAAGACAGAGAATATTGGTTGGACCCTGCTACAAGAAGATTCATGGAGGAATACCAAGCAAGTGATTTTGTAGGATTCAGAAATGCAATGAGTAAACTAGGATCAAGCAAAGACAAAAAGAAAAAACCGAGAGGATAATTCTTTAAATTTATACAGACAAAAGCCCTAAAAAATAGGGCTTTTTCTTATTTTTACACCCATGAAATTAACCGATTTACACAAAATTTTCAGAGAATCTACCGGCGTTACCACCGATAGCAGAAACATAGAGCCCAACAACATTTTTTTTGCACTCAAAGGTGACAACTTTAACGGCAATGAGTTTGCCGAAGAAGCCATCCAAAAAGGAGCAAAACTAGTTGTGATAGACGAAAAAAAATATTTCACTGACAAAGAAAAAATGTTTTTGGTCGACAATGTGTTACAAACATTACAAGACTTGGCCAAGCTACACCGCGATTATATCGGGCTACCAATTATTGCACTGACAGGGAGCAACGGAAAAACAACTACAAAAGAGTTGATTTACCAAGTGCTAAAACAAAAATACAAAACACAAGCAACCCTTGGCAACCTCAACAACCACATAGGCGTACCGTTAACTTTGCTTTCAATAAAAGAAGATACTGATATCGCCATTATAGAAATGGGCGCTAATCATCAAAAAGAAATTGAACAATTGTGTGCTATCGCCCAACCAGATTTTGGTTACATTACCAACTTTGGCAGAGCTCATCTCGAAGGTTTTGGTGGTTTTGAAGGCGTAATTAAAGGCAAAAGCGAACTATATGACTACTTACTCGCTAATCAAAAAATGTGCTTTGTAAATCTTGATGACGAATTACAAGTAAAAAAATCATCAGGCATAAGGCAGTTTGGTTTTTCTACACAAAACAAAAACGCCAACGTGTTTTTTGAGCAAATAGAAGCACAACCAATGGCAGCAATCGCTACTAAAAACGTCAAAATTAACTCTCAACTTACAGGTACTTACAATGCCGTAAATATGTGTGCAGCTAGCTGTATAGGTGTTTTTTTTGGTATCGACATCAACACTATCAAGCAAGCCATTGAAGAGTACACACCTACCAACAATCGCTCGCAGTGGATCGAAAAAAGAAACAATAAAATTTTACTAGATGCGTATAACGCCAACCCGAGTAGCATGAAAGTGGCTTTGCAGAATTTTTCCCAACTCGACTTGCCTAACAAACTTTTGATTCTAGGAGATATGTTTGAATTGGGAACAGAAAGTGACGCCGAACATCTAAAAATAATTGAGTGGGCTGAAGGCAGTAATATTCAAACTTTTTTTGTTGGTCAACATTTTTACAAACATCGACAAAAACAAAGCGAAGAAGTTACTTTTTTTGAAAATTTTGACAAGTTAAAAACTTATCTATCAGATAAAAAAATAACCAAAAAAACCGTTCTCATCAAAGGATCTCGAGGCATGCAATTAGAAAGAGTTTTGGAGTACTTGTAAAAGCTACTCCAAATTTTCTTCCAAAATCTCTTTTTGAAGTTTTTTGGTCAGTCCATTAAACACCAACTCATAAGAATGATCGATTAATTTTTTGATTTCAATCAATGACAAATCTTTATTCGCCGAAACTGTATTCCAATGTGTTTTACTCATGTGATAACCCGGTTTTACGGCTTCATATTCTTCTCTCAGCTCGATGGCCTTTTCGGGGTCACATTTTAGATTGATGGCTGGCTCCCCATTTTCCCAACTAGATAAACCGGTCAACAAAAACATTTTTCCGCCTACTTTAAACACCAAAATATCTTTATCAAACGGAAAACTCTCCGTCACTCCGCGATAAGAAGTACAAATTTCATATAAATCAGATATAGTCATAGTAGTTACTTTATGGCATACAAAACAGGCTTACTCGGCGCAGCGTCATTTTCAAATGATGCAATTTGTAAATTAAGCAAATATTCGCCGTCATTTACATCGTCAGGCACAAAAACAAACTCAGTTATCGTCGCGTTAAACCTAGCATTTTTGTTGACATCCTCTACATTTTTTACACGCCAAAATGCTTTGTGAGCCAAGAGTTTCCCCTCGTCTTTCTCTTTATCTACACTTGGTAAATCTACCAACAAATGCTCAAAACCAGCTTGTTGTAAAAAATCGGCAGCATCTTCTGACAAATAAGGCGGGTTGGTATGCGAATAATTGCGAGACAATTTGGCCTGATTATTGGGCAATGTACGAATAACAATTGCTTCGGCGTGCCTACCGGCTAATTGATGCCGCAATAAATCGGCCGTAATCACCTCATCTTTACCTATTTTTTGTGGTGTTACACTAATCAACAAGCAGCTAAAAAAATATTTTTTCAATGCTTGATTTACCGAAAAAAAATCTTTGGTTATATGTCCCAAACACTCTGTATGTGTGCCATGAGCATGCGGATTAAAAGTGATATTATTAAAATTGGTTGAAGATTTACCAGACGCAACACTCCCAATAAAATCACCCATTTGCACAGGTTTAATTTCGGGCTGATCGATATACCAAGCCAACGGATTGGTTTGGTTTGGTTTTAGCGAAATCGAGATATCAATAGGCCGCGACAACAAATCTAACAATTCATTCATTACAGCTGTTTTTTAACAAATTTGGTCAAAATTACAATCGATTGTCCTTCAATTTTACCCTCAATTTGTTCAGGATTATCATGTACCAAACGGATATTTCTCACCGCTGTACCTATTTTTGCATTCAGGCTAGATCCTTTTACATCCAAGTCTTTTATTAACGTTACTGTATCACCAGCAACGAGAATATTTCCGTTACAATCTTGGTGCAAACGATTGTCAGCGTCTTCTAAATGATCACCTGTTTCTTTTGCCCAATCTTCATACTCCTCTTCCATATAAAACATTTCGAGCAAATCGGCCGCCCAAGATTCATTTTTAAATCGGTTGAGCATTCGCCAACTCACCACTTTTACCGCTGGCACCTCACTCCACATACTGGTAGACAAGGCTTGCCAGTGATTAGCATCTAATTGTTCTTGTTTTTCTATTTGGCGAATACAGGTTTCACAACAATAAATTTCTTTTTCTGTCTGAGCAGATTTAGAAGAAACGCTATAAACATTCAACGAATCTGAGCTTTCACAGATTTCGCATACATTTTTACTTCTGGCTTTTAATTGATTTTCATTCATCTTTAAAAAATAATATATACAACGAAAGTAGATATATTTTGTTAATATCACAATACTCACCAACATTAAATTTAATCAAAAAAGAAAACAACAACAAAAAGCGTATCTTTGCAACGATATATTTACAAAAATGAGATTACACCGAAATTTAGTTTTGGCAGTTTTAGACTCGCTTCATAGTATTTTTAACGAAGGAGAATATGCCGACAAAGTGATAGCAAAAACGCTAAAAAGAGACAAAAGATGGGGCAGTAAAGACCGTAGTTTTATTGCTGAGACCACCTATGATATTGTGCGATGGAACAGGCTTTATGCAGAGATTGCCGAGGCAAAATTGCCTTACAACCGAGAAAACCTCTGGCGACTATTTGCCGTTTGGGCGACCTTACGTGGTATAAAACTACCCGAATGGAAGCAAGTAGATGGCACGCCTACCCGACGCATCAAAGGGCGTTTTGACGAATTGTCTAGAGATAGAAAATTTAGAGAATCTATCCCTGATTGGATGGATAATCTAGGCGAAAAAGAGTTGGGTAACGAGGTTTGGACAAAAGAACTCGAAGCGCAAAACAAGACTGCTGAAGTGGTATTGCGCGTAAACACCTTGAAAACTACACCAAAAAAACTGCAAAAGCAACTTAGAGAATTCGAAATCGATACTTTTACCGATAAAAACTACCCAGAT
>JBFHGP010000021.1:0-24619 GCA_041583035.1 Flavobacterium sp. | reverse complement strand
ATATTTCCAAAATTCATTTGTTTTAGTTGTTTCTATTATTGGGTTATCTGCCAATTCTACATTTATAATTCCTTCTCCTGTCACATAATTACTCGCTGAAGAATAAATATAGTGATGCGCTTTTTCTACAATTCCAGCCCGAATCGGATTCAAGTGGATGTAATTCAGCTTATCCCACAAAAAATGCAAAGTGTAGATTTCTTCTGCATGATTGCCATATTGCCAAAACTGACAGTTTTTGTTTCTGGTGTGGCTTTCTGTAGCTTTTGCAAATCTTTCGAGCATCCATTCTCTTCTGCTTTCAGGATTTTGTTTAATGGCTTCTATAATATTCTTCGCTGTAAACTTTTTAAAATCTCTTATTAAATCTGATAATTTTCCTTCTTTAGACTGTATAATTAAATGAATATGGTTACTCATAATAACATATCCGTACAAAACCATCCCCGCTGCGCAAAGTCTCCCGACTTTGAGCCAAACTTACTCATCATAATTACCATATTTTTAAAATTCCCGATGTCGCGGATTTGCAATCCGTGACTTTATCTAAAAATTTTACTGTTGTTAAGGTTATAAAATATGCGCTGCTTCTATCTGTTGCTTTGTATTTTGTTGACATTACACTTTTATTTCGATGAACTTCTTTATTATTTAGCGCACGGATTACAAATCCGCGCGATCAAGTAAGCATCCGTTTTCTAAAAGTTCTAAACCAGCATCAAAGGCAGCTGTTTTAGTAATTTCAAAATCAGAACTATCAAATAGTTCACTGTCTTTATTAACCCCTATAAAATGTTCTACAAATAATATTTTTTTCATTCTTTCTTTTTCATCGCATATTAATTAGACAACAAAAAACAAAAAAGTCACTATTGTGTTTTTAAAACTACTAGGGTTATGCAAAAAACCACCTCAAAATCAATTACTTAAAATTATTGACATTGAGATGGTCTATTTAAAACTTGTTTAAAGTTATACTTGTCCGTTGATGATTTCTTCCACCGCTTCTGGGTTCAAAAGTGTAGAAATATCTCCTAAATTTGATGTATCATTAGACGCTATTTTACGCAAAATACGGCGCATAATTTTTCCGCTTCTGGTTTTTGGTAAACTATTGACAAACTGTATCTTATCTAGCTTAGCAATGGGCCCTATTCTATCGGCAATAACGTTGTTAATTTCTTTTCGAAGATTATCCTGATTACGAGTAGCGCCATCTTCTTTTAAGGTAACAAAACCATACAAGGCATTGCCTTTTACATCATGCGGAAAGCCTACAATGGCCGACTCTGCAATGGCTGGATGTTCGTTGATAGCATCTTCTATCGGGGCTGTACCAAGGTTGTGCCCAGAGACAATCACTACGTCGTCTACACGTCCCGTGATACGGTAATAGCCTACCTCGTCTCGCAAAGCTCCGTCGCCAGTAAAATATTTGTTTTTAAATGCCGAAAAATAAGTATCTATATAGCGTTGATGGTCGCCATACACCGTTCTTGCCATACCCGGCCAAGGATATTTTATACACAGTCTTCCATCTACTTGGTTGCCGTCTATTTCTGTGCCTTCGGCCTCCATCAACACGGGTTGAATACCTGGCAACGGCAAAGTAGCATAGGTTGGTTTTGTAGGCGTTACAAACGGAATTGGCGAAATCATGATACCACCCGTCTCGGTTTGCCACCAAGTATCTACAATCGGACATTTTTTCTTACCGATATGCTCATTGTACCAATGCCATGCCTCCTCGTTGATAGGTTCGCCCACCGAGCCTAACACTTTTAATGAGGACAAATCGTATTTTTCTATATAAGCCAAATCTTGCTTGGCTAACGAACGGATGGCCGTTGGCGCAGTATAAAACTGACTTACTTTGTGCTTTTCTACCACTTCCCAAAATCGTCCGTAATCGGGATATGATGGTACGCCTTCAAACAACACCGTCGTTGCTCCATTGGCCAATGGCCCGTAAATAATGTAACTGTGCCCCGTAATCCAACCTATATCAGCGGTACACCAATACACGTCTTTTTCTTTGTACTGAAACACGTTTTTGAATGTAAATGCGGTGTAAACCATATATCCTGCTGTGGTATGCACCATCCCTTTTGGCTTGCCGGTTGACCCCGATGTGTACAAAATAAACAATGGGTCTTCTGCATCCATTTCTTCGGCTGGACAATTGGCATCTACTTTGACCAACTCTTCGTGTAGCCATTTGTCACGGTTTTCTACCCATTCTACTTTGTCATGGATGCGCTTGGCAACCAAACAAGTTTTGATAGACGGACAGTCGAGCAAGGCTTCGTCTACAATTTTCTTTAAATCAATAGTTTTGTTACCTCTGTACGAACCGTCAGATGTTACCACTATTTTACAATCGGCATCATTGATTCGGGTAGATAATGCTTTAGAAGAAAAACCTGCAAACACCACCGAGTGGATTGCTCCGATTCTCGCACAGGCAAGAACAGTGTAGGCTAGTTCTGGTATCATTGGTAAATATACACAAACCTTGTCGCCTTTTTTAATACCGTTGTTTTTCAACACATTAGCCATCCTATTTACTTGCTCGTGCAATTGTTTGTAACTGATGTGTTTGGCTTGCTCTTTCGGATCGTTTGGTTCAAAAATAATTGCGGTTTTGTCTCCTCTATTCTCTAAATGACGATCGATACAGTTTTCGGTAATGTTTAATTTTGCATTAGAAAACCACTTGATTTCAGCCGTGTCTTTCTTCCATTCGAGCACCTTATCCCATTTTTTGCGCCAGTAAAAATTATTGGTCGCAATCGTGCTCCAAAAATCTTCTGGGTCATTTTGAGAAATGCGATACACATCAATATATTTTGCCAACGAATCTATGTTGTAATAACTGTCTGCCAACACTTTGAGCGAGCTTGTAATGTTTTTTTCTGCTTTGAATGCGCCAATTTTTTGTTCTCTAAACTGTTGGATCAATTCATCTAGCACCAACGGTTCTTCTATGGTTGATGGCACCGTGTAATTTTTGCCGTCAATCATCGCACGAATGGTTCTTCTCAATATTTTTCCGCTTCGTGTTTTAGGCAACCTTTTTACAATCGACAATGTTTTTAGAGAAGCCACCGCACCTATTTTTTCGCGCACCATTTGTACGATTTCGGTTTGTAATTTAAAGTGCTCATAATCTTCATACCCTACTTTTAGCACTGTCAACGCATGAGGGAGCTGACCTTTTAATTGATCTTCAATTCCTACAACCACACACTCGGCCACAGCCGGATGCATGGCCACCACTTCTTCCATGGCTGTTGTAGATAATCGATGACCCGATACATTGATAACATCATCGATGCGACCTGTGATAAAAACATAGCCCTCTTCATCGATATAACCGCCGTCACCCGAAAAGTAATAACCCGGAAAACGCTGTAGATATCCCGCTTTGAATCGTTCATTGTTTTTCCAAAGTGTAGGCATAAAACCTGGCGGCAAAGGCAATTTTACCGCCACAAAACCTTCTTCATTGGGCTTCACAGGATATCCGTCCTCATTCAAAATCTCGATATGGTAACCTGGCACTGGCTTACCAGCAGCTCCAACCTTAGCCGCTAGTGGCTCCATCCCCATACAATTGGCAACCATTGGCCAGCCCGACTCTGTTTGCCACCAATGGTCAATCACAGGTATCTGAAGTGCTTTTTGTGACCATTGCAAGGTTGCTTCATCACAGTGTTCGCCTGCCAAAAATAGATATTTCAAAGACGACAAATCGTGTTTGGCGATAAACTCACCGTCTGGGTCTTCTCTTTTTATCGCACGGATGGCTGTTGGCGCAGTAAACATTCCGTTCACTTTGTGCTCTTCAACCACTCGCCAAAACGCTGAAGCATCTGGTGTTTTTATTGGTTTTCCTTCAAACAAAACAGTGGTGTTTCTGTTGATTAGCGGGCCATAACAAATGTATGAATGTCCGACCACCCAGCCTACATCTGAGGCTGCCCAAAAAACATCTCCCTCATTCATGCCATAAATGGTTTTGATAGAATATTTGAGTGCAACAGCATAGCCTCCGGTATCGCGCTGAACGCCTTTGGGCTTACCTGTTGTGCCCGAAGTGTATAAAAAATAAGACGGATGAGTAGACGCTACTGGCACATAAGTGGCTGGCTCGGCATCTTTGACCAGCTCTTCATAATCTACATCATAGTCTTTTTCTGGTTTGTCTGCGCCAAGGTTACGATTATACACAATCACTTTTTCTGGTTTGTGACTAGATAGATTGATGGCTTCGTCCACCATTGGTTTGTATGGAATAATTCTGTCAATTTCTATACCTGATGTAGCTGTTATCAATACTTTTGGGCAAGCATCTTCTATCCGTGTGGCTAGCTCGGCAGCGGCAAAACCACCAAAAACCACCGAGTGTATTGCGCCAATTCTTGCACAAGCCAACATAGAAAATATCGCATGCGGAATCATAGGCATGTAGATAATCACCGTATCTCCTTTGGTTACACCCAACGCTTTGAGTCCACCTGCAATTTTCTCTACTTGCTCTTTCAATTCGTTAAACGTGTACTTAATTTTCCAATGTCTCACGGCAGAGTCATAAATAAGTGCCACTTGGTCGCCAAAACCGTCTTCTATATGTTTGTCGATACAAAGATAACTGAGGTTGGTCTCGCCATCTGGATACCATTGTTGGATACCTTCTTCGTCTAACTCAAGTGCTGTTTGTGGATTTTTGAACCACTTGATATTTTGGGCTTGTTCGAGCCAAAAATTGTCTGGGTTACTTATGCTTTTGTCGTATTCTTCTTGATATTTCATATAATTAGGATTTAATATTTAGTTCTTCATTGATAATTTTAATTATTTTTTTGATAGAAAAAGGTTTGGTAATATACGCCGATGCGCCCATTTGCAGGCCTTTGTCTATATCTGCTGGTTTGTTTTTGGCACTCAAAAAAATCAGTTTGGTTTGTTGCAGTTTTTCGTTGGTTTTTAATTGCTCGAAAGTTTGGTATCCGTCCATATCTGGCATCATGATATCCATCAAAATCAAATTAGGGATTTCGTTGTTGGCAATCGTGAGCGCCTCCGATCCGTTGCGTGCAATAAATACTTGAAAACCGTTTTTTTGTAACGCATAATCGAGCGACATGATAATGTTGGGCTCGTCATCTACAATTAATATTTTTTTCATAAAGCTAATTTTAATGGCAATTCTATGGTAAAAGTTGCTCCGTTTTGAGCATTGTTTTGGGCATATATTTTTCCGTTATGTAAATTGATAATTTGCTGACAGATGGCCAGGCCAAATCCGCTACCCGATGGTTTTTGCAATTGTTGATTTTTGGATTGGTAAAATTTATCAAAAATATAAGGCAAATCATCGGGGTCTATTCCTTTTCCGTTGTCAATAATTGTGCAGAAAAAGGTGGTTGAGTTTTGTGATAATGCGATGTTAATCTCGCCGTCAATTTTAGGCACAAATTTTAGTGCATTGCTTATAACATTTGTCAAAACCTGCATGATTTTGTCTTCGTCATAAGGTAAAATATACTCATTATTTGTATCAAAAACAATGGTCGTTTGTTGTTTTTTTGCCAATAAAGCAATCGTTTTTATGGCCTTTGTAACAGTATGCACAAAGTTGTTTTGTTGTATATTTAGATTTTCTCTCCCAGACGATAATTTTTCTAAATCGAGTATGTTGTTAATCAATTTGGTCAATCGATTGGTATCGTTCATTATATTTTCTAAAAATTGTTCTCTCAGCGCCTGCGGCATATCTTGGTCTTGCAATACTTCGCTCGCCGCCTGAATGGCTGTGATAGGCGTTTTGAGTTCGTGCGCTACGGTGTCTAAAAAACTATCTTTTTGCTGATCTTGCTTAATCAACTCACTATTAGCCGATTGCAACTCTTGGGTCAGTTTTTGTAATTGGGCTGATTGTTGTGTAAGCAATTTGTTTGCATGTCGAGTTTCTTTGTTTTCTTCCAAAATATTGAGTACTTCGGGCAAGGTTACTGGCTTTTCTTTTACGACAGATGCAATCATAATTTTGGCAGATGCACTACCGATGGTACCTGTTAATAATTTTTCTGAAAAGTTGATAAACCGTGCGTCTGCAAGTGTCTCATTGGCCGGCACATTATATTTTCGTTTAAAAATAGAAATTGCACGTTGGGCGCGTTCGTTGCCTAAAAACTTGTGTAACAACTTTTCGATATCATCATAATACGCTTCACCTTTCCAAACAAATGCGTTTTCTTGCAAGGTGCTCAATTGCTGCGCATTCACAAAAATTTCGCCATAATTACGCTCGCGGTAATTGCCTTTAAAACTTACAGAAACAACTAAATAGGCAAAAGTATTGGCCAACAAAGACCAAAAAAATGCGTGGTTAACAGGCGTTAGATTTTTTAATCCAAACAATTGATAGGGTTTTAAAAACGACCAGCCAAAGTAGCCAATTTCGATACTCGATTTTTGATGGGTAGATTCTAAAAAAAACGGAATTAACAACGTAAACGCTACAATGAAAAAGCCTATTAGTATACCTGCTTTTGCGCCTAAAGACGAGCCTCGCGTCCAATACAATCCGATAAAAAAAGATGGTGCCAATTGGGCAATAATCACAAACGACACCAAGCCCAATGAAATTAGCGAAACCTCCGTATTAAGATTGATATATATAAAATATGCCGCAATAATGAGCAAAATAATAGTCACTCGCCTGATGGTTTTGATTTTATTAGAATTTTTTGCCGATGGGTTTTTGACAAATCTATCCAAATATCCGTAGGGTATTATCACATTGTTGCTCAACATTGTAGCCAATGCAATAGACGACACGACAACCATAGAAATCACTGCCGAAAATCCACCAAAAAACACCAATGTTGTGATCAATTTATTATCATTCATCATCGGAATATACAGCATATAATAATCGGGATTTACGGTATCTTGAAACAAAATAACGCCTGCCCAAGCAATAAATAACACAAAAATATTGAACAAAAAAAGGTATAGCGGAAATCCCCAAATGGCTGATTTCATCTGCAAGCGATTGGTGTATTCTACCACCCCAACCTGAAACTGCCTTGGCAATAAAAACATCGCCATAAACGAAAGCGCAATCATAAAAGCCCAATTCATTCCGCCGTCATTCACATTAAAAATAGGCGTCAATAAATCTGGATTGGTCTCCGCAATTTGTTGATAAATATCTGTTGTACCGTCAAATAAATAGTAAACTACATATAATCCAATTATGACAAAAAAGAACAGTTTTAGCATAGACTCTACAGCCACCGAAAAAATAACTCCACTTTTCTTATCTGAAGCATCAGAAGATAATGTGCCAAAAAACGCAGCAAACAAAGCCAATATCAAGGCAATAAAAAAAGTATAATCAGTAAAAATACTGCTATGCGACACTGGCTTATCAGTCACGATAGAAAAAGACTCCGACACCGCTTTTAGCTGTAAGGCAATGTAAGGCAAAATGGCAAAAATACACAAGATAGTCACCATTGCGCCCAACGAACGGTTGTTGCCATAACGTAGAGATATTAAATCGGCAATGCTAGAAATATTGTTGCTCTTAGACAGATAAATCACTTTTTTGGTGATTAAAATCCAAAGCGGCATAGCCACAACGGGACCTAGATAAATAGGCAAAAAATCTAAATTACTTTTTGATGCCAAACCAACGCTACCGTAGTATGTCCAAGCGGTGCAATAAACCGCCAATGACAATGTATAAACCCAAGGATGCGTCACCCATTTTGCACGATGATTTTTTTCGGCCCAAAAAGCCAAAACAAACAACGCTGCCAAATAAGCAATGATGATTATGATGAGTAAATACTGATTCATTTAAAAATATTTTTTTAACAGAAGGTAGCTGAGCAAGATAGAAACAAACCAGACTACAAAAAGGTAAAAATAGAGTAACGGAAACCCGAAAATACTGCTATCTGTTTGATTAAAAATATAAATAAACGGAACATTTAACGCTATCCACAAAAATAACGATAAAAAAATCAACTTTTGTTGGTGACGTTTTTTCACTATTAATTTTATTCTTAAAGATACGAAAATTTGCTGTAATTTTTCTGTTTTTTTAGAGATATTCCCGCCTCATCACAAAGCAGGAATATCTCTGACCAAAAACAATTTTCTTTTTTTAATGCGTTGCCTCGCCTGCACCAGAAGGGATTCTGATGTTTTCGACCAACTCTTGCACCTCTTGTGGCGGCGCTGGCGTGAGTTTTGATACGATAAATGCAACAACAAAATTGACAATCATACCAACAAACCCAATGCCTTCGGGCGAAACCCCAAACCACCAATCTTCTTTGGCGTTTGAACCCAAAATGCCTTCGAGCCCCCACATGGCGCTGAGTTTAAACTTCAATACATAAAAAGTAGTGAAACCCAAACCTGCGATTAGACCAGCAATGGCACCTTCTTTATTCATTCTTTTAGAAAATATACCCATAATCAATGCCGGGAAAAAGCTCGCTGCGGCATACCCAAAAGCTATAGCAACCACCGATGCGACAAACCCTGGCGGATATATTCCGAAATACCCAGCGACACAGACCGCAAAAAAGGCTGATATTCGGGCAAAGATTAATTCTTGTTTGTCAGAAATCTCTGGCATAAATGTTTTTTTCAGTAAATCATGCGAAATGGCTGAAGATATCACCAACAACAAACCTGCAGCGGTTGACAATGCGGCAGCCAAACCTCCCGCGGCAACCAAAGCAATTACCCAAGCAGGTAAATTGGCAATCTCTGGGTTGGCCAATACCATGATGTCGTTATCTACGCTCAATTCGTTAGTTGCTGGGTCGCCTACATAATTTACTATACCATCATTGTTTTTATCATCTACAGAGATAAGCCCTGTTTTTTCCCAATTACCAAACCATTCGGGCAATTCGCTATATTCTTTTCCGGCTACAGTATCAATCAAGTTTTGACGCGAAAAAACCGATATTGCAGGAGCAGTGGTGTATAAAACCGCTATAAAAAGTAAGGCATACAATCCTGATTTTCGAGCATCTTTTACTCTTTTTACCGTAAAAAATCGTACAATTACGTGTGGCAAACCTGCTGTACCAAGCATTAATGCTGCTGTGATGGCAAAGACATCAAAAGTAGATTTGGATCCGTTGGTATATTCATTAAATCCTAAATCGACCAGTGTTTTGTCTAATTTATCAAGTAAATACATGCCCGAGCCATCGTTGACTGTACTGCCCATTCCTAGTTGCGGAATCGGGTTGCCTGTCATTTGAAAAGAGATGAAAAAAGCAGGCACCATAAAGGCAAAAATCAAGACACAAAACTGAGCTACTTGTGTATAAGTAATTCCTTTCATCCCACCCAAAACGGCGTAAAAAAGTACGATGACCATACCTAAAATCACCCCAACCTCGATAGAAACGTTTAAAAATCTAGAAAAAACAACCCCAACGCCGCGCATTTGCCCTGCAACATAGGTGAACGAAACAATTAAAGCAGCAATTACTGCGACTATTCGGGCTGTTTTAGAATAATATCGGTCGCCAAAAAAATCGGGAACGGTAAATTTGCCGAATTTTCTTAAATAAGGTGCAAGCATCAACGTCAAAAGCACGTATCCGCCTGTCCATCCCATCAAAAAAACTGAGCCATCATAGCCCATAAAAGCAATCATCCCTGCCATAGAGATAAACGACGCTGCCGACATCCAATCGGCTGCTGTTGCCATACCGTTGGCTAATGGCGAAACGCCACCTCCTGCCACGTAAAACTCTTTGGTAGAGCCCGCTCTCGCCCAAATGGCGATACCAATATAGATGGCAAAAGTGACGATAACGAGTAATATTGTCCAAGTAAAAACTGTCATGATAAATAGTATTAAATTAATGTAAATGAGGGGTTTAGTCTTTGTCTAGACCATATTTTTTATCGAGCTTGTTCATCAGTCTGATATAGACCACAATCAGCACGATAAAACAGTAGATAGACCCTTGTTGTGCAAACCAAAATCCGAGTTTGAATCCGCCGATTTTTATGGTGTTTAACTGATCTACTAAAAGGATGCCGAATCCGAAAGAAACGATAAACCAGATGGTCATTAAAAGTATGAGATACTTTACGTTTTCTTTCCAATATTTTTGATTTGAGTTTAACATATGCTTGTTTTTTAAATTATAAATAAATCATTGCTTGGAGCGTGATAGTATTGGTGTTTACACTCCCAAAATCTGTGTTTTGGTATTCTAAGGTAAGTTTAGAGTTGTGTCCGTTGAGGTAAACATTGGCTCCCACACCAAAAATATTTCTGTTGTCATCTACCGCATCATAGCTGTTAGACGCATAAGAAATGTATGGTTGAAATTTGGTTTTGAGTTTTGTAGGCAAAACATATCCGCAGTGGGCGTAAACCATGCTGCCTGTACCATAAGCACTGTACAAATAATCGTTGCCATAATCGTTGGATTGATAGGTTGCGTAGGCTGTAATCACGCTCCCATTTTCGCCAATCGGCGCATCGTAAAAAGCATCTACTGCAAAAATAGAAACATCCTCTCCTTGTGGTGCTGAGCCAGTATCTACCACTGCTCCATTTGGATGCAAAAAGAAACCAGCACCTACATTAAAAACTTTTTTAGTGCCCAAATATGAGCCTACTTTGTAGGGTAAAAAATTGCTTTCGGTATCTTTAAAACCATATTCAAAATAGCCAGCGTATGTTTTGCTTGCTTTTTTTGTGCCCAACAAGCGTTTGCCCCCATAAACGGCCTCGCCAGCATTAACTTGGTCAAAAGATCTTGTGTCTAAATTGTTGGTCATGGCATCATTGATAGAAATGCGGTATTGAAATTTATCAAAACTACCTTTGAGATACACCCCCACGTGGCGTGCAAACTGGTCAGACAAGCCCAACGTAGACCATGACTGTCTGTTGTTATCCAAAGTAAGCATGTTTAATGTACTCTGGTTGTTCAGGCGCGAAATCCCGTTCCAATAATGGAGTCCGCCCCCGATGGCATGATTTTCCCCCAGATTCCACTGCCCCCAAACATCGTGTAAAAACAACTGTGAAGACTCGCCTTTGCCGGTCGGACTCATGTTGTCAGCATTGAGGCTATTGAGTCCAAAATGGGTAACAATTAAAAAATCTTTACTGATTTGAGAGTAGAGCAAAACCCTTGCTCTTCTTACACTAAAGTTTAAATCGGATGGTTCGTTTCCGTTCGCATCCAAAGCTCTGTCAGAATTGTGCTGTGCCCAAAATTGCGCCCAAGATATGACCCTAAAATATTTAGATCCATCGTCATTGAGTTTTACTTTTAGTCCGTCAGAGTAATCTGGAGAGCCCTGCGACCAACTCGTAAATGCAAACCCGAAAAGGGCTAGTAAGGCGATTGAATATTTTTTTTTCATACGTTTAGTTTTTATTAGAAAACAAGTAAGTATTTTGCTGATATCGCCTTACGAACTTCCTAAAAAAGTAAACAAGAAAAAAAATAAATATATTTATTGGTAAAATAAGTATAGTTAGTCTCTAAACCGCTCCCATTTAATCATCATAAATTTATCGCCAAGCTCTGTTAATATAACACCTGCGCCTTTTAGTTTTGTGGTGTCAGCAAAGTATTGAGCCACCTCTGTTGCGCTTAGTATTTTGTATGTTGGGTGGTACGAAGTATTTTCTGGCCGTTTGATGTTGTATTTTTTTACCCAATTCATCACACTAACATGAGAAATACCCAAAATTCTTTCTATTTCTCTATAAGTCAGCCCTTCTAAGTAGAGCTGTAAGGACTTATTTACGTAATATTCGTCTATTTTTTTGCCTAATTTATTGACCGTAAAATAATAATTACATTTTTTACATTTGTAACGCTGCCGGCCTTTAATCACGCCACTTTTGATGTAAAAATCTGATTGACAATTGGGACAATTCATGATTAACTATTTTAATTTTGCATAAATATAATAAATTAGCAACAAAATATTATCAAAAATTTCAGCCAACAACAAACTTTAACACAAGGCAACAACCAATAAAATAACACTTTTGTAATTTTTTACTCAAAAAATTATCAAAGACAAATTCATCAAATAAAAGTATTCCTACTAAAAAGAATAAATATTTCGCGCTACCGCACGAACTAAACATAGTCTTTATTGTTGCTCAAAGTTGAAAACTTTGCGCAGCGGGGTATAAGTTCCAAATCTTATCATAATTCTATTTTAAAATGAATTTATTTAATTCAGCATCCCAAATCGCAAATTCGGTTTCACTACCATCTATATTTTTTCTGTAAATAACACCTTCTGTTATTTCTGCATCTGGCATTTTCCATTCAGGTACCCCGCTGCGCAAAGTCTCCCGACTTTGAGCCAAACTTACTCATCATACCCAATGTCACGGATTACAAATCCGCGCGATCGGGTTTGCAATCCGTGACTTTATCTATACAATTTCACTGTTGTTAAGGTTATAAAATATGCGCTGCTTCTATCTGTTGCTTTATATTTTGTTGACATTACACTTTTATTTCGATGAAACCCGATCGCGCGGATTTGCAACCGTGCGCTACTAAATAAAGAAATTTACTGAAATAAAAGTATAATATGTCAACAAAATACAAAGCAACCCGATAGCGCGGATTTGCAATCCGTGCCCATATCTACCCCATAAACACTTCCCCGCTGCGCAAAGTCTCCCGACTTTGAGCCAAACTTACTCATCATAATTACCATATTTCCCGATGTCACGGATTACAAATCCGCGACATCAGGGGACTTTTTGCTTTAATTTCTATTGGCAAGGCACTATCTATCTTCCACATAGGAAGTGAGGAAACTTTAATTCTGTAATCACTACACATAGCCTCCATTTTGGCATTAAATATTCTCTCTATTTTATCCATGGTGCTGTAGTTATATTTGTTGTTATAGTAGATATACTTTTTTGGTTTTGCCCAAAATTTATAATTATTTGCTCTTCGCCTCCTTTAAGATAAAAATTCGTGGTAGTACTTGAAGCAGGCTGTTTAGCTGCTTTGCCATACCAACCATATAATCCAGTCGATGGTACTTCTATCTCAATTATTTTAGTCATACCATTCCATTCAGGCATTACAGCGGTACCTTCAATTACATCAGAATTAAATTTAATCATTATTAAGTTCTGTATTTCGAAGTTCTTCATTAGCATTTATCAGATCTTTTGCGCAAATAATTAGTTCTTCACAAATTCGATTTTTAAATTTCTTTTTATCTTCTAAAAAATCATCATTTATAATCGTATCTGTAAAATTAATTAATGTCGAATCAAAACGAAAAAACGAAGCATTATAAAGGTTTTCATCATTTAAATAATAGTTGGCATACTCCAAACATCTTTCTATGTCAGAAATCACAATTTGAACCTTATTTTCATTTTTGGAATTTTCTAGTGATTTATATAATTCTCTTAGCTCTTTTAATAACTCTATTGATTTTAAAATCAATTTGTTGTGTCTATTTAGTATTTCTCTTACCATGACTTATACAATGTGGTTACATCTATTATTGCATCTTTAAATGATTGGTTTCTTACGATATCGTTTATGAAACCCCCCCGCTGCGCAAAGTCTCCCGACTTTGAGCCAATGTTTCACTCATCATAGATTACCCAATGTCACGGATTACAAACCCGCGACATCAGAGGCAAGAATCTTTCGCACAGTCGATTCGTTTTTACCAAACAAGCAACTGCTAAAAAGGATAAAAAGCGTTTGCTATATGATCTATTTTTGTTGATTTTGAAGCAATGACAATTGCGATAATATCGAAGCGTACCTCAACATCCAAATCGTTTGCTATCACATATTCGTGAGCGGCGCCAATCAACAGCTTTCGTTTTTTATCGTTTACAAACTCTTGCGGATCGCCAAACCAATCGGTTGTACGTGTTTTTACCTCAACAATAGCCAATGTGTCGCCTTTTTGTGCGATGATGTCAATTTCGGCTCGGCCAAAGCGCCAATTTTTTTCTCGTATGATATATTCATTTTTTATCAAAAAATCGACCGCTATTTTTTCGCCTTCTTTCCCCAGTTCGTTGTGTTGTGCCATTACAAAAATTTTAACGAGACCTCATTTGCTGTCACAGTAAGCGTAGCATTTTTACCCATCGGCAAGGCAAGATTATTAGAAAGATGACCCGCCGGAAAATCAAAACAAACCGGAAAATCATAAGGCTTTACGATTTCGCTAATAATCTGTACCGCATCATAGCCAAACGGTATTTGATTGTCATGCATATCGGTCATGCCGCCAACCACCAATCCTGCCAATTGGTCAAAATAGCCATTGCGTTTCATGTTTTGCATCATTCGGTCGATATGATATAGATATTCGTCCAAATCTTCAATAAATAATATTTTACCCTTGGTGCTTACCGAGGAGGGCGAACCAAACAAACTGTACAGTATAGACAAGTTGCCTCCTATCAACTGACCATTGGCTTGCCCCAATACATTGGCTTGGTGAGGTAATGCTTGATATGACAAAGGATTATCAAAAAGCGCGTCAGCCAAACTTTTTTTCGCCAATTCAGTTGCGTTTGGCACACTAAACGGCATGATGGCGTGTAGCGAACCCAGCCCCAATTGGTGCAAATGGCTGTGCAAAACCGTGATATCGCTAAAACCGATAATCCATTTGGGATGTTGCTGTAAAGGCGAAAAATCTATCTGATCGATGATGCGCACTGTGCCGTAGCCACCTCGCGCAATCCAGATAGCTTTGATGTCTTCTCGGTTTATCATTTGTTGCAAATCGTTGGCACGCTCTGCGTCTGTACCTCCTAGTTGGAAGCTGTCTTTACCCACCGTATCGCCCAAAACGATTTCTAAACCCAGACTTTTCATCCACTCAATAGCAGGTTGGCATTGGTCTGGTTCAAATTTTCGGGCGGTGCATACAATGGCAATTTTGTCTCCGTTTTGTAAGGCTTGAGGTATTATCATCGATTTTTTGTTTGTGCTTTTGAGTGTATAAAGTTAAAAAAATTAAACTGCGCGATTAATTTTCATTAACATAACTTTTCCTTAATTCGAGAGTTTGAATTTGTAAATAAGTTTGCAGGATAATAGACTCCAAGCAATCAAGTGTACTTTGGTTATGGAAGAACATGGAATTTCTCTGCAAAATTTAGTTTCTAAAAAACTAAAATTTGCTTACTTGTTGAAGGAGAACGGCTCACCACCGTTCTTCTTCTTTTTTTATCCCAAGGCAACATCTAAGGCCATCATCACGACAAATCCGCCAATGACACCCAAAGTTGCCAAATCGGTATTGTTGCTTTGTTGTGCTTCTGGTATCACCTCTTCGATGACGACAAAAATCATGGCGCCGGCAGCAAAAGCCAAAGCGTAAGGCAAAATAGGCGTAAAAAATGTTACTGCCACAGCACCTATCACGGCAGAAATAGGCTCTACAATTGCTGATGCTTGCCCGTACATAAAACTTTTGTGTTTGTTCATTCCGGCACGATGCAACGGAAAAGAAACCGCCAATCCTTCCGGGAAATTTTGCAAACCAATACCAATTGCCAAAGTAAGCGCGCCTGCGATAGTAGCCTCAGGCACTCCTGCTGCTACACCACCAAACAACACGCCTACCGCCAACCCTTCTGGGATATTGTGTAGCGTAATGGCCATAATCAACAAAGTTGTTTTTTGCCATGGCGTTTTGATGCCTTCTTGCTTATTACGTTCGTGTCCGCGGTGTAAGTGAGGCAGAATTTTGTCTAATCCAAACAAAAACAAAGCGCCCATACTAAAACCAATAGCGGCGGGCATTACTTTTGTAAAACCTTCGCCTTCGCTCATCTCTATTGCTGGCGACAACAAACTCCAAAAACTGGCAGCAATCATCACACCACCCGTAAATCCGAGCATAGAATCGAGTAATCGTCGGCTTGGTTTTTTAAACAAATAGACCAAGGCTGCGCCCAAAGCAGTCATCCCCCAAGTAAATAACGAAGCGTACAGGGCAGCCAAAATTGGCGAAATACCTTCAAAATAGGATAGAATTTCTTCAAACATAAATTATTTTTTTTGGATATAAATATTATTGCTTACCATTTTAGAAAATACCAATTCTCTGTCATCTACCAATACATTTACTGATTGGTCAAAATGTTCTTTACTCAACAACTGAATGGTAGTACCCAAAGCTACTTTTTGCTTGTCTAAATATTGTAAAAAAGAGGGCGAGGTGTCTTTTACCCCCACGCACACGCCTGTTTGCCCTTCTTCTAACTCTGCTAGCAAAGTTTTTTGCACTGCGGTAATTTCGCCTTCAGCATTCGGGATAGGGTCGCCATGCGGATCTTCTTTGGGATAATCCAAAAAAGCATCTAAACGATTGATTAACTTTTCGGATTGTATGTGCTCTAATTGCTCTGCCACTTCATGCACTTCGTCCCAGTTAAAGTCGAGCTTTTCAACCAAAAACGCCTCCCATAAACGATGCTTTCTCACAATCATTTTGGCGATGTGCATGCCTCGTTCTGTCAATGAAGCACCTTGGTATTTTTGATAATTTACCAAGCCTTTGTCGGCCAATTTTTTGATCATATCTGTCACCGACGATGCCTTGGTATCTAACCGTCTGGCAATGCTATTGGTAGATACATCAGGAGTTGTGGGTTGCGCAAGATGGTAAATCGTTTTGATATAATTTTCTTCGGATGTAGATAACATATAATCATTAGTTTGTGCAAAAATAAACATTTTTTAGACAAAGCTAATTATTTTTTTAAAACACTCTAAGCCAGCTTGTATATTATCTATACATCTCGTGCAAAACCTCTAGTGACTTGAGGTGTTCAAAACCGTGAACGTGCAGCGAGTAAAAAACCACTAACGATTTGAGTAAAATTTGTCTTTCGTTTTGTGAAAAATGAGAGGTAGAAAAATCGTTGAGAGAGAGTAATCTTTTGACCAATTGACTTTCTTGCAAAGTAAAATTTTCTGTTGTGGGCAACGGGTCAAAAACACCGTCGGTAGGGTTAAAATATTCGTGATTTTTACTTACCAATGGATAAAACCCAAGATATCGGGTGAGGTTGATTAAAAAATATAAATGAAAATCAGGTGCAGACGGGGTCTGGTCAAATACTTGTACAGCTTGAGTGATAAAATCAAACAAATTTTTATCGGCTTCGTTTTGTTTGATTGTCAAACGCAAAACTTCGGCAATAAAAAGCGCCACGCTACTCTTGTCAAAATCAAAAGGTAGCGATTGATAATGTTGATGCACCCCTACCTCTTTGATGTATTCTAGACTACCGTTTTGCTGATGTTTGGCAGTGATTGTCAACCAATTGAGTGGCTGAAAATACACCGCCAATTTATTTTTTTTACTGCTAAAAGCATTGCGGACAAAGTAAGACATCAATCCGTGGTCTCGTGTAAAACACTTGACTATCAAACTTTTGTCTTGATATTTTACACTTCCCAAAACAATTGCCTCGGTGGTACTGTACATCTTATCGAATCACCATTATTTTGCCGACAGATTTTTCTGAACCTTCGTCTGAAGAAACAAAAACCACATACACGCCCGAAGCTACTTTTTTGCCTGCAAAGTTGCGGGTATTCCACAAAGCTGATCCGCCAGTAGCTGTGGTTTCAAACACGAGATTACCAGCAATGTCAGTAATTTTGATATTGGCATTTTGCATCAAGCCAGATATTTTTACCTCGCCTTCAAACTCAGGTTTTACCGGATTCGGGAAAAAATACACCTCACTCAAATCGTCTTTTGGTGCTGTTGCATAATGTTGATAAGACACCAATCCTTCGTTGGTTGCAAAAAACACTTCGCCGGTTTCGTCGTCGATAGCAATATCCACTACATCGTCTGAAGGTAGTGGCGAATTGGATTGGTCAAAATGGTAAATGGTTTCTTGCCCATCAGCCGACACCAAAAACACACCCGCACCAGCAATGGCAACCCATTTATTGTTAGACCCATCTACTTTTATCTTCAAAATATTTTGTTGATAAAAAAGCTCTTGTGCTAATCCATCTTCCAGAATAATGATTGACTGAGAGGCAAGCGAGTTGTTGTTAAAATTATCTACCGATGGCACTACGCGCAAACCTCTGTTGGTACCTATCCAAACTTGGTTGCGGTAATCGATAGCCATGGTGCGCACTACTTGACCAGGCAAATTTGATATATTGATTAACTTTTGCGGACTTTCGTCAAAGGCAAATGCACCGCTCAAAAACGTACCTACCCATTTTACACCGTTTTTGTCAATTAGCGGGGCATTGTAAGCTGTGTTTCCTGGGTTGTCTATCAAATTTATAATATTGTATGACTGCCATTGGTTGCCTGTAAAAGTTTTTAGCGGACGGTCGCTATAGCCATTGGTTACCCATGCTTTTCCGTCTGCTTCAAAAGCGGGGCCGTTTACACGAACTGTGATAGAGCTAGGGTCGCCTGCAGTTTGTTCATGCGCTTCGAGACCGCCAGAGCCTGTGTTTTCGTGATTATAAATAGTAAAATCACTATTGGCAAAATCATTATTATTTGGCGTAATTTTCATCAAGCCGTCGTGAAAAGAGCTGATATAAACATCTTTAGAAATCGGATGTTCTTCTATATAACTAGTGGCTCTAAACGGCGCAAAAGTTTGGTACGGAATACTTTGCCATTCTGACGTGGATAAATCGAGACGATTGATGCCGTATTGACTCAAGCCGATATCTAATAAATATGGGTTGTATTCGTCGTTATATCCTCCAAAAACAGTCCACAAATGATTGTTGCTATCTACTTTTAAGGCAAACACACGATTGCTCAATGGGCCATCTGGCGTGAGGTCGTTGGTTTGTTGTATATCGCTGCGCTGTACGGTGTACAAACCATCTTTTTGACTACCACAATAGATATAATCACCCATAGTTGTAGCAGAAGTGAGCTGCGATTGCTCAGTCGCAATCACATATTCTGACGTCCAAGAAAAGTCGGGCGAGTATGCGCGTGCCACTTCTCTGGTCAAAGCTGTCATTACATTGCCATTTACATTCAAAGACAAAAATCCGCCATAGACATCGCCTACCTGTTGGTAGGTATTATTGGTAAAAACATTGAGCGTCAAATCGTCTTTTACACCCACCAATTGATTGTTGAAATTGACAATACTCAACCAGTTTTCAAAATTGATGGTCTCCCAGTTGCTGTCATTAATCATTTCTTCATCCAAACCTATTTTTCTGATGCCTACATTATTAGTATTCGCATAAAAATCGTTACCAATAATTGCCATATTGAGCACCTCTGCCGGCATCCCATCGGCCTCAAAAAAGTATGAGTCGCCAAAAAGCTCTAGGTCTATCAATACCTCAGCAATACCAAAACCTGTCGCTACATATAGCGTACTATCATGCTCTTCAAAATCATAAATCTTTTTTTGTGCTGCGCTCAACGTAGTTTTATTGGCGATATCATTGAGATGAGTAATTTTTTGGTTGGGCACATCAATAAGCGCAATATTACCGTTTTGGCTGCCCAAGATAATTTTTTGATGCGCTGCACTATAATAAATTTGGTTGATATCGCTAATTTTTAGGTTATCTGTAGTGTTGTACGAAGCGACCAATTCGCCTTGATTATCCAAAACAAAAACAGCATTTTTTGTCGCTGCAAACACTTGCTGATCTGAAGCAAAAACAGCGGTAATTTCGCGATAAGAATAATAGTCTTTCCACAAAATATTTTGTGCTGCAACCACACTTGGCAGCATCATCAACAGGAGTAAAATGTATTTTTTCACACTATAAAATTTTTATCATCAATAACTAATTTTGGGCTAGCCACGTAGGGTTTTATAATCTCCCTACATTTTTACATCCAAAAAAAATGTTTTTACAAATATAACGCATAACTCAATAAATATGAGGGATTTTCTACAAATGTTTAAATCTTGTTGATAACATTATTGACAATCCAAAGGATATTTTGCGCGTAAATCGTAATTTTATTTTCGCTAAAAAAGCTAAGGTTTTTTGATTGTCCAAAGCCCATCCAATCGGCTAACTATTTGGATAACGTAGAATTAACCAAAAGCTTGTGCAAAGCACATCAAATATCAAAAAAAAATTTTCGGACTTCATTCGCGTTTTTGAGGTCAATAACAACAAAAAAATCAACAAAGCTATGGGTATTTTTGACAAAAGAATTAATTACAAACCATTCTAATATCCGGAGATTTTGGAATTCACCAACGCCATTAACAAATCTTTTTGGGTACACTCAGAAGTAGATTTTACGGCAGATGTCCAAGATTTCCACTCCCACCTTTCGGCCGAAGAAAGAGAGGTAGTAAAAAGAAGTTTGCTTGCGATTGCACAAATCGAAGTAAACGTAAAAACATTTTGGGGCGACCTTTACAGGCATCTTCCAAAACCTGAGTTTAACGGGCTAGGGAGCACCTTTGCCGAGTGTGAATTTAGACACTCTGAGGCCTATTCTAGACTACTAGAAGTTTTGGGCGACAACAGCGAGTTTGAGAACGTTGTGCAAATACCAGTCATCAACAAGCGTATCCAATACCTGTCTGATGCGTTGAAGCACGCCAAGGCAGAAAACCAAAAAGACTACCTCAACTCGTTGATTTTGTTTTCTATTTTGATCGAAAACGTATCTTTGTTTAGCCAGTTTGCGATTATTTTGTCTTTTACCCGTTTCAAGGGAGCGATGAAAAACGTAAGCAACATCATTGCTTGGACCTCTATTGATGAACAAATTCATGCCAATGCTGGTATCTATATCGTCAACAAAATCAAAGAAGAATACCCAGGTTATTTTGATCAAGAAACCATCGGCAACATCCAACGTATCGTGAAAGAATCTATCGATATCGAAGGCGAAATATTAGATTGGATTTTCGAAAATGGAGAATTGGATACCATCAGCAAAGAAGATTTGTTGAATTTTATGAAATTTAGAGTAGACGAAAGTTTGAAACAAATCGGTATGGAAAAACTGTACAATGTTTCAGGCAAAAACTACCAACCTATGGCTTGGTTTGAAGAAGAAGTGTTTGCCAACGAGCTAGACGACTTTTTTGCAAAAAGACCAACCGCATACACAAAACACGACAAAAGTATAACCGCAGACGACTTATTTTAATTATTATGGCAGAAAGACTTTGGTGGCTTAACGAAGAGAGCGAACAAATATTAAACAGAGGGTACTTACTCAAAGGAGAAACCCCACAAAAAGCAATAGAACGAATCGCAAATGCAGCGGCAAAAAGGTTGTACAAACCAGAGCTTGCAGATGCGTTTATCGAAATGATAGAAAACGGCTGGATGAGCTTGTCTAGCCCAATATGGGCAAATATGGGTACCGAGCGCGGTTTACCTATCTCTTGTTTCAACGTATATGTGCCAGATAATATCGAAAGCATTACCCACAAACTTGGCGAAGTAATCATGCAAACCAAGATTGGTGGAGGTACATCGGGCTATTTTGGCGAACTTAGAGGTCGTGGGAGTGCCGTAACCGACAACGGAAAATCGTCGGGAGCTGTTTCTTTCATGAAGTTGTTTGACACCGCCATGGATACCATCTCTCAAGGTGGCGTGCGCCGCGGTGCTTTTGCCGCTTACCTAGATATCGACCATCCTGATATCAAAGAGTTTTTGAAGATTAAAGATATCGGGAGCCCTATCCAAAACCTATTTACAGGTGTTTGCGTACCTGATTATTGGATGCAAGAAATGGTAGATGGGGATGTAGAAAAAAGACAAATTTGGGCAAAGGTGCTCGAAAGCAGACAGCAAAAAGGCTTGCCTTATATTTTCTTTACCGACAACATCAACCGCAACAAACCACAAGTTTATAAAGACCTGAACAAACAAATCTATTCGTCAAACTTATGTAGCGAAATTGCCTTGCCTTCATCTGCAGACGAATCGTTTATTTGCTGTTTGTCTTCGATGAATTTGGAGTTGTATGACGAATGGAAAGATACCGAAGCTGTAAAATTGGCTATCTACTTTTTGGATGCTGTATTACAAGAATTTATCGCCAAAACGGAAGGAAATTACTATTTACAATCGGCCAATAACTTTGCCAAACGCCACCGTGCATTGGGCTTGGGCGTGATGGGATGGCATTCATATTTGCAAAAAAACATGATTGGATTTGAAAGCTTAGACGCCAAGATGAAAACCAATCAAATATTTAGCGAAATCCAAGAAAAAGCGGTGAAAGCTTCGCAAGATTTGGCTAAAATATATGGCGAACCAGAGTTGCTCAAAGGATACGGAATGCGCAATACGACCGTTATGGCAATTGCTCCAACCACCTCGTCTTCAGCAATTTTGGGACAAACATCACCAGGTATTGAGCCTTACAGCAGCAATTACTACAAAGCCGGATTGGCCAAAGGTAATTTTATGCGTAAAAACAAATACCTCAAAAAATTATTGCAAGAAAAAAACATCGACAACGAAGATACTTGGAGAAGCATCATGCTCAACCATGGCTCTGTACAACACATGAGCGAGCTTAGCCAAGAAGAAAAAGATGTTTTCAAAACGTTTAAAGAAATCAGTCAGTACGAGATTATCTTGCAAGCGTCTATCAGACAAAAATACATTGATCAAGCACAAAGTTTGAACATTAACATTCCGTCTGATGTAGCAATTAAAGACGTCAACAAATTGCTGATTGAAGCATGGAAACTAGGTGTAAAAACCATGTATTACCAACGTAGTCAAAGTGTTTCGAAAGAATTTGTAACCAATTTGGTAAGTTGCGTGAGCTGCGAAGCCTAATAATCTACAAACCAAAAAAATCCCGCATTTTGCGGGATTTTTTTATATCTAATAAGTCACAAATTATTGCATGTACTTCATCATTACTTGTTGAAGCTCCATCTGTTTTGACTGTCCAATCTCCATTGATTTCGCAGTAACTTCGGGCGTTGCTTCACTCAATTTTTTCCCTATTGGCGAATTGTAAAACTCCAACAACTCTTTTACCTCAGCGTGAGAGAATTTAGTCATATAAAAATCTGCAATCTCTCCGTTGATTTTAGCGAAAACAGCTTGTACATCTTTTTTGAAATCTGCTCTTTTATCTTCAGCAACCATCGGCACAAGTTGCTTTTCTATCATCTGTTCTTGAGCGGCATTCCCTCCAGAAACCTCAATCATTTTCAACACATCTTGTTTGAAATCATTCGACTGTGCAAAACCAAAACTGGTTACACTCAAAAAGGCAACTGCCAAAACTAATTTTTTCATTTTTCTATAAATTAAATAATATTTGCCACTAAAGTAGCAAAAAACCATTGTTTAGCCAAAAACTTATTGCATTTTTTACACGTTTTGATTATCTTGCGGCGATAAAAAAATAAAAAACTATGAACGTAGACGTAAATTCAATCACAGAGATGGTTATCGGTTATGCACCTAAAGTGCTAGGCGCAATTTTGACCCTTGTCATCGGGTTTTGGGTCGTAAACATTATTGCGACAAAAACAAGAAAAATGATGGAAAACAGAAAGCTAGACGCTTCTTTGATTCCGTTTTTATCTTCAGTAATTTCTATCGGGTTAAAAATGCTCGTACTTATCAGCGCCGCATCAATGTTTGGCTTTGAGGTAACCTCATTTGTAGCCGTTTTTGGTGCTTTGGCATTAGCTATTGGAATGGCTTTGCAAGGCAACTTATCTCACTTGGCAGCAGGTGTGATGATTTTGTTTTTCAGACCATTTAGGGTGGGCGATTTTATCGTGACCAATGGTTATTCTGGTACAGTAAAAGAAATTCAGATTTTCAATACTATTTTGACCACCTTAGACAACAGAATCATCATCATCCCTAATGGCACCATCACTAGTGCTCCATTAGAAAACCTCACGATGAATGCCGTAAGAAAAGTACCAATGACCTTTGGTATCAGCTATGCTGCCGACATCGACAAAGCAAGAGCGGTTATCCAACAAGTAGCTGACTCTTGTCCGAAAATTTTACATGACCAACCGGTTGATATTTTGGTAAGCGAATTGGCAGATTCATCAGTAAATTTTGCTGTAAGACCTTGGTGTAAAACAGAAGATTTTTGGGAAGTAAACTTTTACATGCACGAAAACATCAAAAAAGAATTTGACAAAAACAACATTGGTATTCCATTCCCACAAATGGACGTACACATGCACAACTAATATTGTCACAACTTATACAAACCGCCTCAGTCCGAGGCGGTTTTTTTATACCTAATTTTATAAGTATTCTAACAATTATAGGCAAATGATTTTGTAATTTTGAAAACAAAAATGATAGACATTTTTAAACGATACCGTTGGTTTTTCGTGATCATGCTGGTCATCAGTGCCGTAGCCCTCACCCTCTTTTACAATGCACTAAAACCTCCCAAACAGTTGCCGATTTTTACTCCAGCAATGGTCAATCCAGAGTTGGTAGACACATTGGTACAGCATCAAAACAATAAATTTAGACATAAAATTGCCGATTTTTCTTTCCAAAATCAAAACGACCAAACCATCACACAGGCCGACTATGAAGGT
>JBFHGP010000020.1:0-25426 GCA_041583035.1 Flavobacterium sp. | reverse complement strand
TCCAATAAAACTCAAGAAATCTCTTACTTAGCTTCTTGTTTTGCTGTCAATTCAATATGTCTATGTACTTATTACTCTTAATCTAATAGTAACTCATTCGTTACTCTCGCTTAATCTGTCGTGCTTCTCTCAGGAAGCGGATGCAAAAGTAAAACACTTTTTATTACTAGCCAAATGTTTTTTGATTTTTTTTCAAATCTATTTTCATTCAACCAATCTAACTGTTTCTGTACTCCCGCAACCAACACATCTCGCTGATTGAGGGTGCAAATATAAAACACTTTTTATACAACTTCCAAATATTATTTAATGGTTTTTTAAACCAAAAACCTTAAACAACTACTAACTAGACTATTGAGTGTGAAATATTTTTTGAAGAATTTATTTATAATAGTTTTTTCTATAATTATTATCATAAACAACGATTGCTTATTAACTTTGTTTAAATCAAATGAAACTAGCAAAATGAAACTTTATCATGAAATTTTTGAGAACAACAAGCGTTGGTCTGATGAAAAAAAAGCTATTAACAACAACTATTTTTCTGATTTATCGGAAGGTCAAAACCCAGAAATACTCTATATAGGCTGTAGTGATAGCCGCGTTACGGCTGAAGAAGTGACTGGTGTGAAGCCGGGACAAATGTTTGTGCACCGTAATGTGGCAAATATTATTTCGAATAACGACCTTAGCTCGGCTACGGTAATTGATTATGCGGTAAAACACCTAAAGGTAAAACACATTGTTGTTTGCGGTCACTATTTTTGTGGTGGTGTAAAAGCTGCGATGGAAGCACAAGATTTGGGAATTCTGAATCCGTGGTTGAGAAATATCAGAGATGTTTACCGTTTACACAAAGAAGAGTTGAACGGCATAGTTGATATGGATGAGAGATACAAAAGGCTGGTAGAACTCAATGTAAAAGAACAATGCATTAACATCATAAAAGTAGCCTCGGTACAAACTGCATACCTAGAAGGCGGTTATCCTACTGTACATGGATGGGTTTTTGATATATCTACGGGAAAACTGATTGATCTAAATATTGATTTTGATCATGAATTAGAAGAAATTCGTGAAATTTATGATTTGGGCAATCTTAAGAAATAATTTTACACCTATTATATAAGACATGGATAAACCTAAAGGACAAGGTGCAGTAAAAAATATTCACAATCGGTTTTCTCAAACACGATACGAAAGCTCTATTTATCAAGATGAGTTTTCTGAAGATATTGCCAAGACCAAAACCCTTGAGGTTTATCCAAAAACCATTATCAATAAAGTAAAAGGTAATTCTCTGCCTTTTTTATACTCGATGAATCCGTACCAAGGATGCGAGCATGGTTGCGCGTATTGCTACGCACGTACGACACATCAATATTGGGGATACAGCGCAGGTGTAGATTTTGAACGAATAATATTGGTCAAAAAAAACGCTGCAGAACTACTCGAAAAACAATTCCAGAAAAAAAGCTATCGCCCCTCACCTATTATGCTATCTGGAAATACTGATTGCTATCAACCCATCGAACGGCAATATCAATTGACAAGAAAATTATTGCAAGTTTGTCTAGACTATCGACATCCGGTGAGTATTATCACTAAAAATGCATTGATTTTAAGAGATTTAGACCTTATCAAAGCATTAACAAAGAAAAATCTAGTTTCTGTTGCCATTAGCATACCTACCATCAACGAAGAATTGCGACGGACGATGGAGCCACGCACCTCATCAACCAAAAACAAGCTAAAAGCAATCCATGCGTTGGCCGAAATTGGTGTACCTGTACATGCGATGATGGCGCCAATTATCCCTGGGTTGAATAGTAGTGAGGTATTAGAGATTGCAAAAACCGTTAGCGAATGTGGCGGCAACAGCTTTGGACATACCTTGGTGGCTTTGAATGACGAAGTAAAACCTGTTTTTGAAGAATGGTTAGCAACACATTATCCTGATAGAAAAAGTAAAGTACTTAACCAAATCGCCTCGCTACACGGAGGCAGTGTGTCTGAAAAAAATATTGCTCGACGCAATCAAGGCGAGGGCAATTTTGCCAAAATGATACACCATACCCTGTGCATTGCAAAACAAAAATATTTTGCGCATACTCAAAAAACTGAGTTATCTACACATTATTTTGACGGTACCAAAGGCGAACAACTGAGTTTATTCTAAAAAAAAATTGATGCCAAAAATAAATTTGACACCAATTTTCTGCATTAACTCAAAAATCTATTGATCAATTGTTTCGAAAATTAGAAACAATAAGCGTTTTCTGCAATCACTTTACTTGCAATTGTTTCTCTCAACGCCACTACATTTGGCATATTGGTATATTTTGTAAAACGTCTGAGTCCCATCAGCATCATGCGTTGTTCATCGCCTTCGGCAAAAGAAATTATTCCTTCTTTACCTTTGCTATGAATAGTATCAACGGCGTGATACAAATAAAGCTGAGCCATCGCAATTTGCTCTTTTACGTTGTCAGCTCCTTTGTTTTTGGCCAATTTTTCGGCACGTAAAATCCCTGACTCTGCCATATAAATTTCTATCAACATATCAGCTGCAGCCGATAAAAGTTGTTGATGTTCTTCTAACTCTGTACCATATTTTTGTACGGCGCTACCAGCCACCATCAAAAAGGCTTTTTTCAGTTTTTGGATAATCTCCTTTTCTTCAGCAAAAAGCGTTGAATAATCAGGCAAATCAAATGATGGAATTTCCATTAACTCATTGGCCACTTTCATGGCAGGTTCGAGCAAGTTTACATGACCTTTCATGGCTTTTTTTACAAGCATTCCGACAGACAACATGCGATTGATCTCGTTTGTACCTTCATAAATACGTGAAATTCGGGCATCTCTCCAAGCAGCTTCCATCGGTGTATCTTCAGAAAAGCCCATTCCGCCAAAAATCTGGATACCTTCATCAGAGCAAATTTGTACATCTTCAGAAACTGCCACTTTGAGGATTGAACACTCAATAGCAAATTCTTCCACCCCTTTTAATTCTGCCTCTTGATGAGAATTGCCGTCAGCTAAGCGAATTTCTATTCTCTTTTCGATATCGCCTGCCGCTCTATACGATGCAGATTCTCCTACAAAACAATTGGTCGCCATTTCGGCAATTTTTTGACGGATAGCCCCAAAATTTGCAATAGGTGTTTTGAACTGGATACGCTCATTGGCATAATTAACCGCTGTAGAAATGAGTCTTCTTTGCGAATCTAAACAAGCAGCTGCCAGTTTGATACGTCCTACATTTAATGCATTCATGGCGATTTTGAAACCTTCGCCTCTACCAGCGAGCATGTTTTCTATTGGTACTAAAGTATCATTAAAAAACACTTGTCTGGTAGAGCTTGCACGGATACCGAGCTTATGTTCTTCTTCACCAAGTGTGATTCCGTTTGGATTATTCGGGTCGTATTCTACAATAAACCCAGTGATGTTTTTATCGTCTTCGATACGTGCAAATACAATCATTAGCGAACAAAATCCTGCGTTTGAAATCCACATTTTTTGCCCATTAATTTTATAATGTTTTCCGTCAGCGGTAAGTTCGGCTTTGGTTTTACCCGAATTTGCGTCCGAACCAGCACCTGGCTCAGTCAAACAATACGCTCCAAACCATTCGCCCATGGCAAGTTTTGGCACATATTTTTTCTTCTGTTCTTCGGTTCCGTACAACGTAATTGGCATAGTACCAATACCTGTGTGCGCTCCAAAAGCAGTCGAAAATGAACCTGTTGCCCCCGAAATATAATCACAAGTAAGCATAGTAGAGGTAAACGGCATTCCTAATCCGCCGTATTCTTCTGGCACAGCCACACCCAAAAAGCCTAGCTCGCCTGCTTTGCGCATACATTCTTCTGTAAAGGCATAATCTTTATTCTCAAATCTATCTTTGTTTGGCCATATTTCGCGGTCGATAAATTCTTTTACCGACTCACGCATCATTACTTGCTCTTCAGTAAAATCTTCTGGGGTAAAAATGTCTTCACATTTGGTTTCTCTCACCAAAAATTGCCCACCTCTTATTATATTTTCCATGTCTCTATCGTTTTTAAGTTTTGAATTAATATTTATAAGTTGTCTAAGAATTATAAAAGTTCGTACACACCTGCTGCGCCTTGCCCTGTACCTACACACATGGTCACAATACCATATTTGTTACCTCTTTTCTTCATTTCGTCAAAGAGTTGTACCGACAATTTTGCTCCAGTGCACCCCAACGGATGCCCCAATGCAATCGCTCCACCGTTTACATTAACAATTGCTGGATTGAGGTCTAACTCTCTGATAACAGCCAATGATTGCGAGGCAAAAGCCTCGTTTAGCTCTATCAAATCGATATCTTTCAATGACAACCCAGCTTGTTTCAAGGCTTTTGGCACAGCCTTTACAGGGCCAATCCCCATGATACGAGGCTCTACCCCAGCAGCGGCATAACTGACCATTCTGGCAATAGGTTCTAGGTTCAACTCTTTGACCATCTCTTCACTCATCACCATGACAAAAGCTGCGCCATCGCTCATTTGTGAAGAATTTCCGGCAGTGACTGACCCTCCATTAGCAAAAACAGGTCTTAATTTACCTAATACTTGCTGGCTGGTATCGGCGCGAGGGCCTTCGTCTTTAGTCACCGTATATTTTTTCACTTCTTTTTTTCCTTCAGCATTGATAAAAGTTTGCTCGACAGTAATTGGTACGATTTGTTGATCAAATCTACCTTCTGCTTGTGCTTTCAAGGCTTTTTGATGAGAATGAAATGCAAACTCATCTTGGTCTTCGCGCGACACTTTATATTTATCAGCAACCGCCTCTGCAGTTAGCCCCATTCCCCAATAATAATCTTCGTTACCCTCTTTGGCTACTTGATAATCGGGTGTAGGTTTATATCCACCCATTGGGATATAACTCATACTCTCAGCACCTCCCGCAATGATACAATCAGCCATTCCGTTTTGGATTTTGGCCGTTGCCATAGCGATAGTCTCTACGCCAGAAGCACAATAACGGTTAACGGTTACTCCAGGCACATCGGTCACCTTGAGCCCCATCAAAGAGATGAGACGTCCAACGTTGAGCCCTTGCTCGGCCTCAGGCATGGCGTTACCCACCATAACATCATCTATTCTTGTTTTGTCAAAATCTGGCAACTCATTCATGATATGCTGAATGGTTTCGGCGGCAAGCTCGTCTGGTCTTTTGAACCTGAACACGCCTTTTGGGGCTTTCCCTACGGCGGTTCGGTATGCTTTTACTATATAGGCTGTTTTCATTTTTTATCAGTTTTAAATTTTGTTAGAAATAATTTTTGGTTTGATTTTACTTCAATTCAAATTAATTTCTCAACGGTTTTCCTTTGGTCAACATATATTGTATACGTTCGAGTGTTTTTTTCTCGGTACACAAACTCAAAAAAGCTTCGCGCTCTAGGTCTAGCAAATATTGTTCGCTCACAAAAGACGCTTCAGACAAATCGCCTCCTGCCATGACATAAGCCAATTTGTTAGCGATTTTTTGATCGTGTTCAGAAATATATTTCCCTGCTTTCATCTGGTCTGTACCTACCAAAAACATCCCGAGTGCTTGTTTACCTAACACTTTGATATCTTGGCGTTGCACTGGTTGTGTATAACCTGCCTCAGCCATCAACAAAGCGTGTTTTTTTGCTTCAGCAATCAATCTATCTTTATTAACCACCACGGTATCTTTGCCTTTCTGAAAAATATTGGTATCAAAAGCTTCGTATGCCGAGGTTGCCACTTTGGCCATTCCTATCGTTAAAAAATGTTCTTGCAAAACGTTGAGTTCAACATCATTTTTTCGGAATAAATCTGCGGCACGAACGGTCATTTCTTTTGATCCGCCTCCGCCAGGAATCACCCCAACACCAAACTCTACCAATCCAATATAAGTTTCGGCCGCAGCCACTACTTTATCGGCATGTAAACAAACTTCGCATCCGCCACCAAGCGCCATACCATGTGGTGCTGCGACTACTGGGATACCTGAATAACGCACACGCATCATCGTGTTTTGGAACATGCGAATGGCCATATTCAGCTCTTCGTATTCTTGCTCAACAGCCAGCATAAAAATCATGGCTAGATTGGCACCAACAGAAAAATTAGTTGCTTGATTACCAATTACTAATCCTTGAAAATCTTTTTCGGCCAAATCAATCGCTTTATTGATACCTTGTAAAACACCACCGCCGATGGCATTCATTTTGGATTTGAATTCGATATTCAAAATTCCGTCACCGAGATCTTGCACTTCGGCTTCGCTATTTTGCCAAACCGTGTTGTTTTTTCTGATATTATTGAGGATGATAAAAGCATCTTGCCCCGGGATAGGTTCAAAAGATTGAGTCTTTTGGTTATAAAACTGCTTTTTATCATTTTGGATAGTATAAAAACTTTTGGCCCCAGATGCCGCTAGCTCTTTGACCCATTCAGCAACTTGGTAACCTTCGCTCTCTACCAATTGGATTCCTTTTTCTAAACCGACCAAATCCCAAGTTTCGAATGGTCCGTATTTCCAAGCATATCCTGTGCGCATGGCATCATCTATTGGGTAAAAAACCTCTGTGATTTCGGGCACACGATGCGAAACATAGGCAAACAAAGAAGCAAAGTGCTTGCGAATGAGTTGTCCAGCTTTGGATTGATCAGCCAACAAAACAGCCAGTTTAGCTTTTGTACCACCTGCTTGTTTTGCGGTCTCTACCACCTGAATTTTGTTGCGTTCTAACGGGCGATAAGTCAATTTTTCGAGATCGAGTGCAAATCGGTTGATGCTACCATCTGCTGCTTTTTCTTTATAATAAAATCCTTTTTGGGTTTTATCGCCTAAAAATTTATTTTCGAGTAAAAAGTTTAATGTTTTACTTTCTTTAACCTCCTGAATCATTGTATCGTCGGGACAATTTTGTTTGAGTCCGTTAGTTACATTTACGGCAGTATCTAACCCTACCAAATCGGCCAATTTGAAAGTACCAGTTTTTGGTCGGCCAAGGATAGCGCCTGTCAAGGTATCAGCTTCTTCGACTGTCAGACCAATCTCTTGCGCCAATTGCATCACCATCGCCATAGAATAAACCCCTACGCGATTGCCGATAAATCCTGGTGTATCTTTACACAAAACTGGCGTTTTGCCTAGAAACAAGCTGCTGTATTTCTGAAAAAAGGCAATAACCTCTGGCGATGTTTTTGGCCCAGGTATGATTTCGAACAACTGTAAATATCTTGGTGGATTAAAAAAGTGTGTTCCGCAAAAGTGTTTTTGAAAATCTTCGCTACGCCCCTCGCTCATGAATTGGATTGGTATACCCGATGTGTTTGACGTCACCAAGCTACCTGGTTTTCGGTATTTTTCGATTTGTTCATAGACCGATTTTTTGATATCCAATCGTTCTATGACTACTTCAATAACCCAATCGGCATCTTTGATTTTTTCCATATCATCAGTCATGTTGCCCGTTTTGATACGATTAGCAAATTTTTGATGGTAAATCGGTGAAGGATTAGACTTGAGTGTTTTAGCCAAATTATCGTTTACGATACGATTGCGAACCAACTTGTTTTTGAGTGTTAGTCCTTTTTTTGTTTCGGCTTCGTTTGGTTCTTTCGGAACAATATCGAGTAGCAACACTTCGACGCCTATATTGGCAAAGTGGCAAGCGATACCAGAGCCCATCACTCCAGAACCGATTACTGCTACTTTTTTGATTAATCTATTCATGGTTACTTATTATGGTTAAAAATTTTTCGCTTACTTATTAATGTGTTTATAGTTTCTGACACTTCTATAAAAGTATTCAGTTTGTCTTCGGATATATTTTGTTTGATTACCTCGTCAAATTGCAAAACTGTTTGCTTAGACAATGCTCTTTTTTCTTGTCCTAATTTGGTCAAATGTATAATCACTCCTCTCCCATCTTTCGGATTTTTTTTTCGGACAATCAGTCCTTTTTCTTCCATCGATTTGAGTGTACGGGTAAGACTCGTGGGCTCCATCCCCATTTTTGGGGCCAATGCCGTTGAGGGTGTACCTTCTTTGTCAATACTCAACAACGCAAAACCAAGCGCCATGGTTGCTTCGTATTTAGAAGCTTCTTCATTATACATTCGAGCAACAGCTTGCCAAGTGGTTCTCAACAAATAGTCTATTGATTTTTCTCTCATTACTCGTTTATATTGAACCAAATATACAAAATATATTATGCAAGCATACTATTAAATTGTTAATTTTTAAATATTTTATTTTTTAACAGAATTTACAAGTTTGGCAAAGATTTTGTTAACCATCATTTAAACATAAAAACAATACCCATGAAAAAAACTTTATTTACATTATCAGCTTTGGCACTAACCACTATTGTATCGGCACAGCAAGAGCAAACCACCATTGGCAAAGAAGGAGTAACTGTATCGGCTATGGCCGGATATTCTGAGCCTGTTTTTTACGGATTAACAATCGAAAAAGAACAAGAACTCAAACTAGACCAGCGCAATATGTCGACTATTTTTGCGGTATATATGACTGATTTGGAGTCAGAAACAACACAATTTGGCAAAAACGGTAAAGGATTTGGAATCGATTTGGGCTCTCGACTTTATTGGCAACGTGGAAAAATAAATGGCTTTTATTCACAAAACTACATCTCCTATTCACAAACACGTTTTGACCAAGAAATTTCGGGCATGGATGACGGAAAATACAGTTATTGGAGTATTATCAACGGAGATTTTGGCTACAAATTTGAATTGGGCAACGGCATAAATCTAGATATTTTTGCTGGATACAATTGGAAATGGGAAGTAAAAGGCAAAAACGGCATAGACAATAAAGATTACGACAATTTTGTTTTTAGAGCTGGCGTAAAAGCTGGTTATCGATTTTAATGCACAGAGCGGCTTTTGTCGCTCTTTTTTTGTATCAAATATTAGACAAATACTTAGAGCCTGTTTAAAATTTATCTAATAATTTATTTATGCTTCTTTTTGGCTATAACTGTGTTAAATTTTAAAACGATAGCTCTGCTATCCTTCAAAAATTTGCCTTGTTCTATCTCAAAAATAACCTATAAACATTTTTACAATACAAATTTAAACAGGCTCTAAGTTTTTATACGTATTTTTGCAACTTGTAAACGCTATCTTTTATGAGTAATTCTAATTTTTATATCGACCGATCTGACGTTACTTTTGAAGATTATGTCGCCTCTGACGAAATCAAATCTCATCTAAAATCATTTTTGAACGAACAACAATTCAAAACAATTTTTAGGCAATATAAACTACCTGTTTCTAACAAACTACTATTGCACGGCGATAGCGGTTGCGGAAAAACCATGACGGCCAAGGTGATTGCCAATCATCTCAACAAAAAATTGATTATCGTCAATCTCGCGACTATTGTATCATCAAAACTTGGCGAAACTTCTAAAAATCTAGAATCGTTATTTAAAGAGTCTCAGTACGAAAGTATGGTGTTGTTACTCGACGAGTTTGACTCTCTCGGGCAGGTGCGCGACGCAGACAATAAAGACAATGCAGAGATGAAGCGTGTGGTAAATGCGATTATTCAATTGATGGATTATTTCCCGGAAAAATCAATTTTGATTGCTGCAACCAATAGAATAAAAGAAATTGACGAAGCGCTCAGACGTAGGTTTGAATGGCAAATAAAATTTGAAAAGCCCGCACCGGCACTACTCGACCAACTGTATGAGGTATTGGGCAAAAATATTCCTGAAAAATATTTACCTCAGACCAAGTGGCACAACTTGTCTTATGCTGAAGCCAAAGACACTTTTTACAAAACTGTTAAACAAAATATCATCAAAGAACAACTCGCACAAGATGTCTAAAATGAACTGGCCACAACTGCTGTCTTTAAAAAAATACAAAGACCAAAAAGAAAGAATCCGAATAGAAGAAGACGCCACCCGATTGGGGTTTGAGGTCGATTATGACCGCATTATTTTTTCTTCTCCCTTTCGCAGTTTACAAGACAAAACTCAGGTAATCCCACATTCACAAACCGATTTTGTACACACTCGACTCACCCACAGCCTCGAAGTATCGGTAGTTGGGCGATCTTTGGGTAGATTGGTAGGTGTAAATCTACTCAATAAATATCCCGAGCTCGCCGCAAATGGCTACACCATCAACGATTTTGGCGCTATTGTTGCCGCAGCTTGTTTGTGTCATGATATTGGTAATCCACCTTTTGGACATTCGGGCGAAAAAGCTATTGGCGATTTTTTTAAACACGGCAAAGGACAATTTTATCAGCAAAAATTATCTGCCAAGCAATGGCAAGATTTGATTGATTTTGAAGGTAACGCCAATGGTTTTCATATCCTGACCAATTCGAGCAATGTAGACGATGGCGGTATGCGAATATCTTATGCTACTTTGGGTGCTTTTATGAAATATCCAAAAGAAAGCTTGCCTAAAAAACCAACCCGAGACATTTCTGATAAAAAATATGGCTTTTTTCAGCTAGATGCTACAAAGTTTGAAGACGTAGCCCAATCGTTGGGATTGTTAAAAAAAGAAGGAAAACACATACGATACCACAGACATCCGTTGGCATTTTTGGTCGAAGCTGCAGATGATATTTGCTACACAATTATCGATTTTGAAGATGGTATAAACCTCGGATGGATTCCGGCTGAGATAGGCATTCCTATGCTCGAAAAAATTGCTGGAAACCGCATCAAACCTGACACTTACGAATCTCTGAAAAGCATCAACGAAAAGGTAGCCTATTTGCGCGCTTTGTGTGTCGGACATTTGATAAATGAATGTAAAACTATCTTTTTGAATCACGAAGAAGAGATATTGCAAGGACAATTCAACCAATCATTAACAGATGCTATCGCAGACACGACGGCACTCAAAGACATCATCAACCTAAGTGTTAATAAAATATACCAGAGCAACGAGGTGATGGTTAAAGAGATAAAAGGATATCAAGTGTTGCATACTTTATTAGAAAGAGCTATCACTGCAGTCGAAAACAAAACAGAGCAAAAAAATACGCATATCGACAACTTGATTTTGCAATTGATACCCAGTCGATACACCGACACCGCCAAACCACTGTATGAACGCCTGCTTAATGTATGCACATACATCTCACTCTTGACCGATGGAAAAGCATTAGAAATGTACGAAATGATGAAAAATTAAGCTAAAAATCAATTGGTTATTCTCAACAAATTACCGTTTTCTATCACACGGTATGGTTTGAGCGGATAATATTTTTCGCCCGCTACTTGAGCACTTGGCACCACATTGCCATCAATCAACAAATACGTCAGCTCATCTTGGCAGTTACAAGTAGCTTCTAGCCCATTAACAGTTAGTAAAGAGCAAGACTCTACCTGATGATTGGCACAAGTAGCATCATAAGCGATGTAGCCCGCACCAGTATTCACCACGATAATCCCGCTAATGCCATGACCAGGCACATAAACAGCTGCAGCGCCATATTGCAACGGATGATACAACGGCAAATCGAGATTTACAGTCAAATTTACAGGATAATCGCCAAGGTGTGGATTGTAGTAATTCCATTCGTCTTTTGAACAGCTAAATAACACAAGCACAAATAAATAAGCAAAAAGCTTTTTCATAAAAATTCGTTTGAAAAACAAATTTAAATAATTAACTTTGTACCAGAAATTATTTAACACAAATATTAAACTTACATAGAAAACGAAATCCCGTTGGTAGGGATTTTTTCTATTTATATAACGAAAAAATATGAGCAAGATATCCTATTACACCGAAGAAGGTTTTAAAAAACTTAAAGACGAATTAGAGCACCTCAAAAGTGTGGAGCGCCCTAACGCTTCGCAGGCCATTGCTGATGCGAGAGACAAAGGAGATTTATCAGAAAATGCAGAGTATGACGCTGCTAAAGAAGCACAAGGTTTGCTCGAAATGAAAATCTCTAAGATGGAAGAATTATTAGCTAATGCACGTATTATTGATGAGTCGCAGCTAGACAACTCGAAAGTATTGGTATTGTCAAAAGTAAAAATCAAGAATTTGAGCAACAACATGGAGCTCAATTATACCTTGGTTGCTGAGAGTGAAGCAGATTTGAAAACCGGAAAAATATCGGTAACTTCACCAATTGGGAAAGGATTATTAGGAAAAAAAGTTGGTGATAAAGCAGAAATTACTGTACCCAACGGCAAAATAGAATTTGAGATTTTAGAAATATCAAGATAAGCTATGAGTATATTCAGTAAAATCATATCGGGAGAAATCCCTTGTCACAAAGTAGCAGAAAACGACGAATTTATTGCTTTTTTGGATATTAATCCGAATGCAAAAGGACATACCCTATGCGTGCCGAAAAAAGAAATCAATAAGATTTTTGACATGGATAAGTCTCACTACAACAGCTTGATGGCTTTTACTTACGACGTGGCACAAGCCATAGAAAAAACCATTCCTTGCAAGCGCGTAGGCATGGCCGTTGTTGGGCTAGAGGTACCTCATGTACACGTGCATTTGATTCCGTTACAAGACATGGACGATATGCGCTTTGAGAAAAAAGAATCACTGACTCAAGAAGAGTTTGCCGCTGTTGCCAAAAGCATCAACGAGAAGCTATAAACTATAAAATTGGTGAAACGACTTTTTAAAGCCATCCTCAATGTGATACCGCGCCCGATACTCATCCGATTGAGTTATGTGGTGCGACCACTATTGGCGATTTGGCTCAGTGGAAGTCGTTTTACCGATCCAATAGACGGTAAAAGTTTCAGAAAATTTTTGCCTTACGGATACGAAAATCAAAGAAACAACGTGTTATCCCCCAGCACATTATCCCTCGAAAGACATCGACTACTTTGGTTGTATTTACAAAACGAAACCGATTTTTTCTCTGCACCGATAAAAATGCTACACTTTGCCCCTGAGCAGGCATTCTACAAACGCTTCAGAAAACAAAAAAATCTAGATTACACCACCACCGATTTATCTTCGCCATTGGCAGACGTAAAAGCTGATATTTGCCATTTACCTTTTGAAGATCATCAATTTGATGTAATATTTTGCAACCATGTGCTGGAACATATCCCAGATGATACACAAGCCATGCGTGAAATTTTTAGGGTACTAAAACCTGGCGGATGGGCAATTTTACAAATTCCGCAAGACTTATCAAGAGCAACGACTTTTGAAGACGATAGTATTACTGACCGCAAAGAAAGAGCCAAAATATTTGGACAATACGACCACGTGCGTATTTATGGTCGTGATTATTTTGACAAATTGCGCAGCATAGGTTTTGAAGTAAAAGAAGTAGATTATACCCAATCGATGAGTGAAGCAATGATTATGCGTTATTGCTTGGCCAAAGGCGAAATCATCCCTATAGCAATGAAACCTTTACACTAATTTACAGTTTGGTAATACGTGCCAAATAATCGTAATTTTCTCCTTCAACAATCAATTCGCAATACAAATCGTTGGCCATACAGGCATTACTTAGCGTATTAAAATCGAGGTATAACCACGGTAAAGTTTCTTCATCATCTTGGTAGCGAATCGTGAAATCTAATTCGCCATAATATTTGCCTGCATAAGGCACCCATTTGCTTCCGTCTTCATCTTCATCAAACAAATAAATAAGATCTGAACTATCAATGAGCATCTGACCATTGTCTGTCAATAGTTTTTTTATATGTTGCAAATATTTTGATATTTGGTCTAGCGTTTGAAAAATTCCGGTGCCATTCATCAACATCAACATTGTATCATATTTTTCATCAACATTGAGCAAATTTTGACAGTTGACATTTAATAAACCTCTATTTTTACAAGCCTCCACAGATTTTGGAGAAATATCTATGGCTGTATAATCATATTTTTTTTCTTGTAAATACAAGGCGTGGCTGCCCGCACCACACCCCACATCCAATGTTTTGCCTTTGCATAAATCTAAAGCTTTTTGCTCGATGGTAGGCATGTCTTTATACGCACGAAAAAAATAAGCAATATCTAGCTCGTCCCAATCTGTATGGGTGGTGCATGTATCAACAAAAACGGGCTTCTTCTGGATTTGGTAGTCCAAAATAGCCCGTCCGAGTAAATCTTTCATATTATAATTTACTTATCCGAATTAAATAAAATTGTGTTCGGTATCTAAATAATTTTTTAGGTAAGCGTCTAGTTCTTCTTTGGTAAAGAATTTTTCTTTGAGGCTTTCTACCAAGTCTAAAATAAAGTCTTTGAAACGGTCAAACCAATCAGCGATATAGCCAAAAATTTTGACAAACCATTCATAGATAATCTGTGTACGATCGATGATGGCAATAATAATATCTGTATAGTTCATTGTGCTAAATTGTTTGTTCCAAATGTAAGCAATATCTTCTGATTTACGAAGTTTTTAACTTGCTTTTTGTGCCAAATATTTATTAAAAAAATCGACCATGCCAACTTTCTTCTGCGGGTACTTCCCAATAGTTTTCGTACTCTTCGATGGTATTTACCAAGTTGTTAAAAACGATGGTTTGCGCATTTACCGCTTTTGATTTTGCCATTTTTTTGAAATCAATCAAAGGTTTGTGAGCGATAAATTCGCCTGTTCTAAAAGTCACATTCATTTTATCCAGCAAATCGATTTCGTATTTATGCTCAATTTCCTGAATCATTTTTACCGAGGCATCAATCGAGCAGCCCGAGGCAGCGTGATACGCGGCATCTACCGCCAAGATAATAAAACGGTCATATTTGATTTCGAAAGATGCTTTGAGTGGCGTGCTGTGCGCTGCCCATTGCTCTACAAATTGCATCAAAATATCGTGAATATCTGCAACTTCTTGTTCGCTTAATTTTCGATTGGACTGATAAATCCATATTCTTGCCTCTTTGGGCATCTCGTTGAATGGTATGTACATTTTATTTATTTATTATATCAGCAATCACATTAAAATTCACAAAACGTTTAATCTGTGCATCATACAATTCATCCACATAATAAGTAACTTCTACCTTTTCGTTGACAGAAAGTAAATCGTCGGTGAGCAAATAAGCATTTGCAAAATTATTGAGCAATACCAATTGATGTGATTTGCCTGTTTTTTCTCTTATTTTTAAAGTGAGTAATTGACCGTAATCTATTTGAGTAATCGTACCCGAAACTGTGATAAATTCGGGAGCAGATTTGTTGATTTCTTCTTCCCAAAAACTAATAAATACCTCTGGGCATTTGAGTCCTAAATATTGCCCAAGCTCTTCTCCCAAAGCCTCATTATCCATCAAATTGCCATTGTTTTCATAATACGATGCAACTTGGTCTTTATATTTATTAACGTGTTTGAGCATGTATAGTCCCAAAACAATATCAGATTTTATCTCTACATTGTTTTCAGTAATTTCTTGACAAATATCGCCCGAAATCACATCCAACAATTCGTGTTTAGACATTTGCTGTGCCGATGCTACAACACTCATCCATAAAAACGTGCCTATGATTAATCTTTTCATGCTACAAATCTTCAGCATTTGCGATAAGCTCGGCCACATCCAATACTTCGATCTCGTCTTGTTTGTGGTTAAATTTCACCCCATCGGTAAGCATGGTGTTGCAAAACGGACAGCCTGCTGCAACGATATCAGGTTTTACCTCCATCACATCTTCGGTGCGCTCCATATTGATATCTTTGTTACCTTTTTCGGGTTCTTTAAACATCTGTGCGCCACCAGCACCACAGCACAATCCGTTGGCTTTTGAGCGTTTCATCTCTACCAACTCGGCATCTAGTTTTTGGATTAATTCGCGTGGTGCTTCATACACTTTATTGGCACGCCCTAGATAACATGGGTCGTGAAAAGTAATTTTTTTGCCTTTGAACTTTCCGCCTTCGATGGTCAATTCGCCATCATCCAACAGCGATTTTAAAAACTGTGTGTGGTGTACGACTTCGTATTTCCCGCCCAATTCGGGATATTCATTCTTCAAAGTATTGAAGCAATGTGGACACGCGGTAACAATTTTTTTCACCTCATAGCCATCCAAAACCTGAATGTTCATCATTGCTTGCATCTGAAACAAAAACTCATTCCCGGCACGCTTGGCAGGGTCGCCAGTACAGCCTTCTTCGGCACCTAGTACAGCAAATTTAACTTTTGTTTTATTGAGAATTTTCACAAATGCTTTGGTTATCTTTTTGGCTCTATCATCAAAACTGCCCGAGCATCCAACCCAAAACAAAACGTCTGGTTGTTCTCCTTTTGCCATCATTTCGGCCATTGTTGGTACATTCATCTTTTTTCTTTTTTAGGTTTACTTAGTAGTAAAATTTTGTAGATAGGTTTCTGCTTTCTCAAACATCGATGCTGGCAATATGTGTCCAAACATCATTTTGAGATTTTGATCATAATTGATTATCACCCATTTGTTATCGGTATTTTCATCTTTTATTAGAATATTCACCACATTGCGTTTAACCAAATTGATCGTATTGGCAGATACAAACTCTGCTTCCACATTTTGTTGTTCAAAAACAGCACTCATCATTGTTTGACCTTCTTCATCAAAATCTTGTTGATGAAAAGTCATAGTCATCGGCAAATCATATACCACAAAAGCATATTTGGCTTTATTGTCTTCGTCTATAAAAGTCTCTGACAGAGTGTATATTGGCTTTTTTTTATACATTTCTATGGTCAACTCATCATTACCTTCAAACGTACTTTGCAATACCTTTTTGAGTTCGCCACGAGACGTTATCTCAAACAACATAGGATGTGTGGTATCTAGCAAGGCATCATAATCTTTGTTGATGGTAGACTCAAACATTTGATCTACCATTTTTGACAAATGTGCGTCTTGTGCAAAGGTGCTGAATCCTGAAAATAAAATGCAACAAAGAGCTACTATTTTTAATAAGTTATTTTTTTTCATGACAATTAATTTTCGTCTTTCCAATTGAGCCTATCCATCTGGTTGTATGGCCATGGCGCAGCATTGTTTTCTATATTGGTCATCATATTATTGAGCTCTGTTGGTGCAGCACTTTGCTCCATTACCAAATATCTTCTCATGTCCATGATTATCGATAACGGACTAATATTGATAGGGCATTCTTCTACACAAGCATTACAAGTGGTACACGCCCACAGCTCTTCTGGGGTAATGTAATCGTTAAGCAATGATTTACCATCGTCTACAAACTCTCCTTTATTTGCATCGAGATTTTTACCTACTTCTTCGAGGCGATCACGTGTTTTCATCATGATTAATCGCGGCGAAAGCTGTTTGCCTGTAACATTGGCAGGGCACGAAGAGGTACAACGGCCACACTCGGTACACGAGTAAGCATTAAGTAATTGTACTCTATCCAAATCCATGACGTCAGAAGCGCCAAACTTGGCTGGCACAGCGTTCTCATCGGGAGCAGGCGCTGCAAATGGATCAGCATTTGGGTCCATCATCAATTTTACCTCATTGGTTACTGATGCTAAATTATTGAATTGACCTTCTGGATTGAGGTTAGCAAAATAAGTGTTTGGGAAAGCTAATAAAATATGTAAATGCTTAGAAAAATACAAATAATTGAGAAAGGCAAGTACCATGATAAAGTGTCCCCACCAACCTACTCTTTCCAAAACATGTAAAGTGGTTTCGCCCATCGAACCAAAAATCATCGGACCGATGTGTTGAGAAACGGTAAAACCGAAACTACCCTGACCTTCGAAGTGTGATTTTCCCATATTGTACAACACCTCGTCTGTACCATTCATGGTAAAAATACAAATCACCAAAATCAGTTCCATTAATAAAATAAGATTGGCATCATTTTTTGGCCACCCCATCATCTCTTTCATATTGAGGCGTGGCAGTTTGAGCAAATTACGTCTGTACAAAAATATCAAAGTAGCAGAGAGTGCTCCCAAAGACAAGATTTCGATAAGGCTAATTACAAAAGTATAAAAGCCACCGAGAGGTTCTTTAAAAACTCTGTGTGTACCAAAAATTCCGTCGATAAAAATTTCAATCAACTCGATTTGGGTAATCATAAAAGCTGCATAAATAGCAAAGTGCAATAATGCAGGTACTGGTCGGGCAAACATTTTCTTTTGTCCGAAGGCTACCAGTAGCATATTTTTCCATCGGTCTGCCGCACGATCTGTACGATTAACCGATTGTCCGAGCATGATGTTTCGGTAGATTTTTTTAGCATTGAACGCAAAAATCCCAAAACCTGTGATTGCCAAGACGACAAAGATAATACTGCTAATAATTTGCATAGGTTAGAACGTATTTGTTAATAGTATTTTTGTTGTTTGTTGTTATTGTTGCGGTGCTTGGTAAGGTGCTGATTTTTTACCAAACACAGATATATTGATGTATCTTTTTGGGTTGAGTTTAATGTCTTCAATCAATTGATTGAGCTGTTTAGAAGCTCCTTCTAGGTTGCTGTACAGTTTTTCGTCATTCATCAATTTACCCAAATTGCCCTGACCACTTTCGATTTTGTTCATCATTGCATTGAGGCTCTCTGCCGTTTGCTGAAACTCGTCAAGCGTAGCTTTGAGGTCGGCTTCTGACAATTGGTTGCTCATCTCTTTGAGGTTGCCCGATGTTTGCTCAAAATCAGACACAATTGTATTGATTTTTTGTTCGTTATTATTCACAATTCGGTTAAACCCGTTGGTAATTTGTGTTGTATTTTTCATGGTTTGATTGAGCTCTGCCAAACTATTTTGCAAATTGTTTCGAGTTTCGTCATCCAAGGTTTTGTTCAATCCAGCAACTAGCTGGTTAACGTTTTGTAATACCGTATCTAGCTTAGTCATTATTGGGTCGGCTTTGCCAGACAATCCGTCTATTATCCCCAACTTCTCGCTAGGTTTCAAAAAGTCACCACTCTCAGCCAAATTATTATCTGCATGGTCAATAACGAGAGCAATCTGCTTTCCGCCCAACATCCCTGGAGCGTAAATTTCGGCCACGGTAGATTTCGGAATAGCAATCGGGCTATTGATTGCCAACTCTACTATAATCTTGGCATCGTCACCAATCGCAATATTGTTTACCTTACCGATTACCATACCATTAATAGTCACAGTCGATGCTTGGGTAAGACCTTCTACATTGTCATAATTAACATAAAAAGTACGGCTGTTACCAAATAGGTCTTTGCCTTTTAAAAAATTGTATCCCCAGATGAGTAAGGCGATTGACCCCAATACTAGGATGGCTGTTTTTATTTCTTTAGATATTTTCAAGGTTTGTGTATTTAATTATTTTCTAATGCTTCTTGTATAGATATTTTTTTACCGTTTTTGTAGGCAACCAAGAACGATGTCGGGTATTGTTTTTTGGCGTCGGCTAGGGCGTTTTTGGCAGCTTCGTAGTTTTTGGTACGTTTGTATAAATATTTGTACAAAGTTCCTTCTTTTATAGCAGTTACATCAGATAATCCTTTAAAATTTGACGGTGTTGTGTCTATTTTTCGGCTACTAGCGGCAATTTGCACCATAAATTCTACTCCTTTGATGGTCTCTTCGTTGGTATTTGGTGTCGGTTTTTGAGGTTCTTTGGTATTCTCAACCACTTCAGGCTTTTGTTGCTCTACTGGTTTTGGCTCTTCTTTTGCAGGTGTTGTTGGTTCTGGCTCTGAAGTTTGGTGTATTTTTTTATAATCGATAATTGCTTGTGCAATCGCATCTGCCATGTCTTGTCTTCCTTCGTCAGAATCTAGATATTTACCTTCGGCAGCGTTAGAAATAAAGCCAAGTTCTATCAATACACTAGGCATAAACACAGAGTGTAACACCCAAAAAGGTGCTTGTTTTACACCTCTATTACGTCTTTTGAGGTCGTAAGTAAACTTTGTTTGTAATCGGCTAGCCAAATCTATACTTTGTGCAATATACTGATCTTGCAAAAGGGTAAGACCTATAACTGTTTCTGGTTTGTTAGGGTCAAATCCTTCATATTTCATTTCGTAATCATCTTCTAGCGTAATTACGGCGTTTTCTCGTTTAGCAACTTCTAAGTGCGAAGCATTTTTACTGGTTCCCATCACAAAGGTTTCGGCACCAACAGCTTCTGTTCCGTTATAAGCATTGGTATGAATAGACACAAACAAATCAGCTTTTGACTTGTTGGCAATTTCGCTTCTCTTTCTCAATTCGATAAAAACATCGGTTTTTCTGGTATAAACTACTTCGATGTCTTTGTGTTTTTCTAGCAATTTCCCTACTCTGAGTGCGACATCTAATACGATTTTCTTTTCTACATATGGCGTGCGCACTGCGCCAAAATCTTTTCCGCCGTGCCCAGCATCGAGCACTACTTTAAATTTTTGGGCGTGGGTAGATTGTCCAATAATCATCAGAAAGGCAATCAATAAATACTTTAATCCATTTGGTCTCATAGCGTTGTTTTGTTTCTTAAATTCTCTACAAAAATAATTTTTATCAAAAAAAATATACGTAAGTTTGAACACTGAATTTTCAAACATCAGCTACAAAAATACTATTTATACAAATTGCAAACAAAAGTTATATATATCGTTTTACATACTTTTTGTATTTTGGGTTGCAGTTTTTTGATGCAAGCACAAGAAAAACCATCAAAAAACACACCTATATACACTGAAAATAAACAAGATAGCCTTTTTACACAAAGAGATAGTTTGACGGCTAATGATTCTATTAAAAATCATTCTAAATCTAAATCAAAACAATCTTTGGAGGCGATTGTTTATCGCGATGCAAAAGATTATGAAAAACTGGATCAAAAAAACAAAACGCTTACCTTATATAACGAAGCTGTTTTTAAATACCAAGATTTTGAGTTAAAAGCTGGTGTGATTGTTTACAACTACGAGAAAGAAGAGCTGTATGCTGGCCGCATCAAAGACTCATTGGGCAACTATACCCAATATCCGGTTTTTACGCAAGGTAGCCAACAAGCCCAGCCCGACTCTATCAGATTTAATATGAAAAGTCAGAAAGCTTTTGTGTGGAATACGCGCTCAAACTATGACGAATTTAACATCTTGGCTGAAAAAACCAAAAAAGAAAATGACTCTACTTATTTTCAGCAAAATGTAAAATTTACAACTGCCGAAGACATCGACAATCCTGAATATTACTTTAAAACTCGAAAAGTAAAAGTAGTGCCCAACAAAAAAATTGTGACTGGGCTTACCAATCTTGTCATTGCTGATGTGCCTACACCTATCGGGTTGCCTTTTTCGTTTTTCCCGTTGTCTTCAGGAGCTGTTTCCGGATTTATTATTCCGAGTTTTGGAGAAAGCAATGCCCGTGGTTATTTTTTACAAAACGGCGGTTATTACATGGCCTTTAGCGACAAGCTAGACGTCACTCTTTCAGGCGATTATTACACCAATGGTAGTTATCGTTTGCAAGGCCAATCGAGCTATGCTAATCGTTACAAATATTCGGGTTATGTCAATCTGAGTTACGAAAATCTTATTGAGAGCGAAATCGGTTTTCCTGATTATTTTCGAGCACAAAACTACAACTTACAATGGTCGCATTCGCAAGATGCAAAGGCCAACCCTACTTCGCGTTTTTCGGCATCGGTAAACTTGGGTAGTAGCAATTATTTTCGACAATCGATGAATGCTCAAAATATGGGTGCTACGCTCAACAATACCATGAGCTCATCGGTGAGTTATTCCAAAACTTTTCAGTCGGTACCGCAAGTAAATATGACGGTATCTGCCAATCATAACCAAAACATCAATACCCAACGCATTACCATGTCGTTGCCAAATGTGAATGCCAGTGTGGACAGGATTTATCCTTTTGCGCCAAAAAATGGTAGCAAAAAAGGAATTTTCCAAAACATTAACCTACAATATAGTGTAAATGCACGCAACCAGATAGACACTACCGATTCGTTATTTTTCAAAAAAGAAATGTTTGACGAAATGAAAACTGGCGTTCAACACACTATTCCGATTTCGACCAACTTCAAATTATTCAAATATTTTTCGGTATCCATGGCAGCAAACTACAACGAAGTTTGGTACCTAAATACCATAAATAAATATTATGACGAACAAGAAAACGAAGTGGTTGACGAACGTGTGAACGGTTTTGACTCTTTCCGAACCTACAATTTTTCAACTAATATTGGTACAACTCTTTACGGAACTTTTAATTTTGGTGAAGACAAAAAGATACAAGCCATCCGTCACGTGATGCGTCCGTCGGTATCTTATACTTATACGCCAAGTTTTGACCAATATTACGATTCGTATGCCATTGATGCAACTGGGACGACGATGGAAGAATACACCCGTTTTCAGTCAGGTATATACGGTTCGCCTGGCAAGCAAATGTCAAACATGATGAGTCTGAGCTTGGGCAATAATCTCGAAGCCAAAGTACGTGATGACGAATCGCCAACTGGTGAGGCAAAAAAGGTAATGTTGCTCAACAACCTGAATTTGAATACCAGCTACAACATGACCGCCGACTCGCTAAAACTAGCACCTGTACGCATCAGTGCTGGAACGAATATTCTGAACAACAAAATGCAAATCAACTTAGGGACAACTATCGACCCTTATGCTATCAATAATGCTGGTAATCGTATCGATATTTTGAATATCAACAACGGCGGAAGCTTGTTTAGACTCACCAGTGCCAATGTAACTGTTAATTACTCTTTATCAAGCACCGACCCATTGTTTGGCAACGCTGACAGAGATATGAAAACCAAAAAAAATGTGCAAAGTGGAGGACGTGCGGATGATCTTTTCGGGCAATCAGTAGATTTGGCTGATAACCGTTCGAGCATGTTTGACAAAGATGAAGATGAAACAGAGCGAAAACCTGACCAATTTTATACCAATTCGCTACCATGGAATCTTACCTTGGCGTATTCATTGACCTACAATAACGCCAGACGTAATAACGAAATCAGCAACAACTCTTTGATGGTGTCGGGCGACATCACGCTATCGCCTGGTTGGATGATTGGTTTTTCGAGCGGATACGATTTTAAAAACAAAGGCGTAACTTTTACCCAATTGAGGTTTGAAAGAGATTTGAAATCATGGCGCATGAATTTTTCATGGATACCCAACGGATATAACAAACAATGGAACTTTTTTATAGGAATCAGTTCGTCTATTTTACAAGATATCAAATACGAAAAACGCAATTCGCCAGACACTATATACAGATAATCATGAAAAAAATCATCAATACTCCCGAAGCTCCTGCACCTATTGGTCCTTACAATCAATCGGTACAATTTGGCAATATGCTATTTGTCTCTGGACAAATCCCTTATGACGAGTCTACTCAGCAATTAATCAATAGCGGAATTGCAGATGAGACTCATCAGGTATTGAAAAACATACAGTTGATTCTGAAAGAAGCTAATTATACTTTCGAAGACATCGTAAAAGCATCTATTTTTATCAAAAACATGGACGATTTTGCTGCCATCAACGAAGTGTATGCTCAATACTTTGACCCAGCCAATGCACCTGCAAGAGAGTGTGTACAAGTGGCAAGATTACCCAAAGATGTGAATATCGAAATCTCTGTGATTTGCGCTAAATAAACATCTACAATTATCAATTTGCACAAATGAATAACGAACAAATACATACGATTTTTGTCAAAAACATGGTTTGTCATCGTTGTATTTTGGCGGTTGAAAATGAATTGGAAAAGCTGGCAATCAAACCAAAAGAAGTGTTGTTGGGCGAAATAAAATTAACCGAAAAATTATCGGTAGAGCAAAGCAAAAAATTAAACAAAGCCTTGCAGGCTCTAGGTTTTGAGGTAATCGAAGACAAAAAAAGTTTTTTGGTAGAGCAAATAAAAAAAACAATTATTGACTGGGTGCATTACCAAAATGATCAGCGCAAAAGCAATTGGTCAGAGATTTTACCCAAAACCTTACACCACGATTATCACTATTTGTCAACACTATTCTCAGAAGTAGAAAAAACCACTATCGAAAAATATTTTATCGCTCAAAAAATAGAAAAAGTAAAAGAATTTTTATTGTATAACGAACTCACTTTGAGCCAAATTGCGCATCGTCTCAACTATTCGAGTGTGTCACATTTGAGTAATCAGTTCAAAAAAGTAACGGGCGTTTCTCCTAGTCATTTCAAGCAAAATTGCATCAATCAACGCAAACCTTTAGACGAGATTTAGAAACGTTTGTTGTTCAAAAAATCATCAAATTTGGCTTTGTATTGCTCAGCCACCGTAATGCGCTGATCGCGGATAATCACTTGGCTGCGTTCAATGCTTTCTATTTGGCTCATGGCGATGATGTAAGAACGGTGAATGCGCATAAACCTATCGTTTGGCAATTTTTCTTCTAATTTTTTTAGACTGATCAAACTCATAATTGGCCTGTCTACGCCTATCAGATATATTTTTACATAATCTTTTAACCCTTCGATAAACTGAATGTTTCTGTAAAAAATTTTGATTTGCTTGTATTCAGATTTGATAAAAAAATAATCCTCAGACGTGTTTATCTTATCACTTGTTTTTACCTCATCGTTAACCAACAATTTTTGCACTTTTTGGGCAGCCGATAAAAACTCGGCATAGTCAAAAGGTTTTAACAAATAATCTACCGTGTTTACTTTGTAACTATCTACCGCAAAGCGATCAAAAGCAGTCGTAAAAACAATTTTTATATCGTTGGGTAACGATTTAGACAAATCTATTCCGTTGAGATCTGGCATTTGAATATCCAAAAAAATAAGGTCTGGACACTCATTTTCATCCAGATAATTGAGCACTTCTATTGCATGATTGCATTTACCTACGAGCTCCAAAAAAGGTGTTTGCAAAACGTACTTTTCGAGCAAAGACAAGGCAATGGGCTCATCGTCAACGATAATACAACGAATATTTTTTTTCATAGATGTTCAAATATAATCAAAAAAGCTGATGACGTAAACTTTCGTCACCAGCTTTTTTTGATTGGTTTACTACAAGCCCAATAATGATTTGTACTTCACAAGCTCTGCCATTGACAATTCGCTATCGTCATTGGTATCAACCGTTGTAAAATTGGTCAGTAAAGAACTTAGGTTTAGCGACGAAGTAACATTCGAAATTTCGGTTTTGGACAATTTTCCGTTACTGTCTGTATCGATATCATTATATTTTTGAATAGCAGTTAATAAATACTGATATTTGGATGAAGATCCGTTGCTTGTAAGCGATGAACAAGCAGATAAAAACGCAAGTGCAAAAGCACCTACAACCATTGTTTTCTTTCTCATAATAGTTTGATTTTAAATATATTAATTAATTTCTATTTCAAGTATTACTTTATACACAGCATCACTGGTAATGGTCAACGAATGTTTGTTTGGATAAAGCAAAGCTAATCGTTTTTT
>JBFHGP010000019.1:0-25583 GCA_041583035.1 Flavobacterium sp. | reverse complement strand
TTATTTTTACTGCATCAGATTTTAAAATCCAGAAAAAATGCAAGTCGCCATTGCTGGTAATATTGGTGCGGGTAAAACCACCCTCACACAATTATTAGCGAAACATTATAAGTGGACCCCTCACTACGAGGATGTTGTTGACAATCCGTACCTTGATGATTTTTATCATCAAATGGATCGTTGGTCGTTTAATCTTCAAGTATATTTTTTGAATAGTCGCTTTAGGCAGATTTTAAAAATGCGAGAAAGCGGCAAAAACACTATTCAGGACCGCACCATTTACGAAGACGCATATATTTTTGCGCCCAACTTGCATGACATGGGCTTGATGAGCGGTCGAGATTTTAGTAATTACAAATCGCTTTTTGAGTTGATGGAAGAGCTGATTGGCGCACCCGATTTGCTGATTTACCTGCGAAGCTCTATTCCTAATCTAGTTAGCCAGATTCACAAAAGAGGTCGCGATTATGAAAACTCAATTTCTATCGACTACCTCAGCAAACTCAACGAGCGCTATGAGTCTTGGGTACAATCTTACAACAAGGGGCCGATATTGGTTATTGACGTTGATGACCTCAACTTTGTTGACAATCAAGAAGATTTGGGCGAAATTATCCACAAAATAGACACAAAAATCAACGGATTATTCTAAAAATAAATATGGAGAATATAACTATTGAGCAAGTTGGCACTCAATTATGGCACGTTATCCGTGACATATTGAGTTTTGAACTGATCAATCACAAGCAAGGCAGCACAAAAATCATCATCACCATAGGCACAGTTTTGCTGATAGCCGTGGCGCTGATAGTGACCAAATATATTCTCAAAGGCATTTATTTGGTGATTACACGCAGGTTTAGCGACGAAGAGAGTTTGCGCTTCAAAGGGGTTTACAACTTTGTTTCGTACTTTGTGTATTTGTTTGTATTTATCTCTATATTGAGTGTTTCGGGTATAGATATTTCGATAATTCTGACCGCAACCGCCGTGTTGTTTGTAGGTCTTGGATTGGCGATGCGAGAGCTTTTTCAAGACATTATCGGCGGATTATACATCATTGTTGACAAAACCATTATGGCTGGTGATGTGATCGAAGTCAAAGGAGAAGCTTGTAAGGTCATCGAAATCACACTACGCACCACTCGTGTTATTACTCGTGAAGACCGCATTATTGTGATTCCGAATCACAAATTTATCACCGATGTAGTCTCTAATTACACCCAAGTAACGAGAATAGTTAGAGCTGGAATAAAAATTAGAATTCCGCTTACAGAAAACCTAGAATTGGTCGAAAAAATATTGATAGACGCCGCCAAAGAAAATACTCATGTGGTAAAAAACCCAAAGCCTTTTGTAATGCTCGATAATTTTGGCGAATATGCCTACGAGCTAAGTTTGAATGTTTTTATCACCAATAGTTTTAGAGAGCCGCGTGTTTTGAGCAGTATCAGATTTGACATTGTACGACACATGAAAGAAAACAACATCCAGATTGCCATCCCTTATTTTAAAATTGACGAAGGCATGCGACAGCAAATGTTTGAGCAGACAAAAGACAACGCAACCGAATGAAAAAAATAATGGTGCTTTCTTCATTTTTATTGATGTGCAGTTTTTTTTTACATGCACAGCAAAAAAATTGGCGGATAGAAGCCCAATATTACACCGGAAGTCTTATTCCGCATAGCACACAAATCAGCCATTTGATTACTGACAAACCCGAAGGCGGTTTGTGGAGCATTTCGCGCAAAGCCTTTGACAATGAGTTTCGGCAAAATCATTATAATCATCCCGATATTGGCCTGTCTTTGCATTATCAAAATAATCATAACCAAACTTTGGGTGATTTGTACGGATTGTTTGCCCATTACGACTTTTACTTTTTGAACCGAAAGCTGAATTTACGGATTGCCCAAGGTATAGCTTTGAGCACCAATCCGTATGATGATAAAGATAATTTTCGCAATCTCGCTTACGGCTCCACATTGATGCCGTCAACCTATTTTCAATTGACTTATCGACAAAATCTTTGGGAAAATTGGCAAGCCTTTGCAGGTACATTTTTGATTCATCACTCCAATGCTACCATTAAAACACCTAATATTAGCACCAATACCATCGCGCTCACCGCCGGATTGGCTTACGCATTTGATCAAAAAAATCAGCAAATAACATCTCAATCACTGCCAAATATCAGCAAAAAGATGCGTTACAATGTCATTTTGCGTAGTGGCATCAACGAAAGCCACATCATTGGTATGGGACAAAAACCTTTTTATCACCTGGCTTTGGTTGCCGATAAAAGATTGGGCTACACCGGAAGTTTGCAATTGGGGACTGAATTATTTTTATCAAACACCGTAAAAGAAATGATTCCGTTTTTGGCAAATTCGTATCCCGAATCTGGTTTTGATGAAGATACTGATTGGAAAAGAATTGGTTTGTTTCTCGGTTACGAAATGCACCTCGACAAACTCTCACTCGAAGGCAATTTTGGCTACTATATCTATGACAAATACAAAGAAAACGGCAGTACATACCAGCGTTTGGGTTTGAGATATTACGCATACAACAACTGGTTTGGGAGTATGTCGCTCAAAACACATTTGGCCAAAGCTGAAGCCTTTGAACTCGGGATAGGTTATAAATTTTGATACTGATGAAAAATATATTTACACTCATATTGTTATTGATATTGTCTGCTTGTAGCAAAGACGAAAATTGTCTAAAATCTGCAGGTGAAGAACGTGTAAAAACCACACAAACAAACGCTTTTCACACCATCGACATTCCAAAAGGCGTCGAAATAGAAATCGTGCAGAGCGACGAATATCAATTAAAAATAGAATCGTTTGAGCATCGTATAGACCAAATCAATCTCCAGGTTAATGACAGTATTTTGACTATCGAAAACCTGAATGCTTGTGGTATAATTCATCGACAAAAAGTTGGTAAAATTACTATCAGCACGCCTACATTAAAGAAAATTATTAGCCGAACACAATTTGAGGTTTACGCCAAAGACACGCTGACTTTCCCAAATATTAGCATCATCAGTAGTTTGTCAGAAAATAGCGCTTCATCTACCTTTGACCTCACCTTTGACAACCAATCTGTGACTATCGAAGATAACGAAATCGGATATTTTGATCTCTCTGGAAAAACAAAACACCTGATACTATCGCTCTATGGAGGCAGCACAACGGTTGACGCCCGCAATCTACAAGCCGATGTTATCAACTTTTTTCATCGCAGCACACATCACGTACATTTATTTCCGGTGCATAGCATCGAAGGTACGCTGGCCTCGACAGGTAATGTATATTTGTACAACAAAGCCGCTGAAGAAGTTTTTACCCAAAAATATACCGGCCGAGTGATTTATCAAACGCCTTGATTATGCTGGGTTTTTTCCTGAAAAATAGTTTCGAGACTCTTACTTTTGAGTTGCATTGACAATATTTTGTAGTGATTGGCTTGGGCAAAATCAAAAATCATAGGGCGTGCATCTTGGTTTGCCAAACAACTGATTTCGTAAATATTATTGGCTGTTAAATTTACCGATTCTACAACTTCCATTTTTTCGAGTACATCTACCTCTATCATTTGGTCAAACTCTACTACCAACACCTGATTATCTGTCGATTGATTGTCCGCATGCAGATATTTGTCTTCTACAATTTTGCCTTTGTTGATGATAATCACTCTATCGCAGATTGCCTCTACCTCTTGCATGATATGAGTAGATAAAAAAACTGTTTTATTTTTGCCTATATTTTTAATCAAACTACGGATTTCTACCAACTGATTTGGATCTAGCCCAGTGGTAGGCTCATCAAGAATAAGTACTTCTGGCTCATGCAGCAAAGCCGTTGCCAAGCCTACTCGCTGGCGATAACCTTTTGACAACTGACTGATTTTTTTGTGTTTTTCGGGTGTCAAACCTGTTTGTTCAATCACCTCATCAACTCTTTTTTTGTTCACTTTATAAACATCTGCATTAAAATCTAGATATTCTTTCACGTACAATTCTTGATACAACGGATTGTGCTCGGGCAGATATCCTAAAGATTTTTTAACTTTTTTCAAATCAGCAGAAACATCAATACCATTCACCAATGCCGACCCTTCATCAGCTTTGAGGTAAGTGGTCAAAATTTTCATCAAAGTAGATTTACCTGCGCCATTAGGCCCTAAAAAACCTACTATTTCTCCTTTTTTCACATTAAAATTAACGTTGTCCAAAGCTTTTTGGTCTCCGTAATATTTGCTTAATCCTGATACTTCTATCGACATAATAAAAAAGTGATTTACCTACAAATGTACTAAAATAAGTACAAAAAAGTTAATCAAAAAATATACTACTCAAAAATATTGAATAATGTTTATCTTTGCAAAAATTTTTAGGGAGAATGACAGCAAGCGGAAAAATAGAATTGATGTGCCCAGCAGGTAATTTTACCTCGCTACAGGCAGCGATAGACAACGGAGCAGACTCTGTATATTTTGGTGTAGAACAGCTAAACATGCGTGCGCGCGCAAGTTTAAACTTTACTTTGGAAGATTTACCAGAGATTAGTCGAAGATGCGAAGAAAAAAACATCCGCACCTATCTGACGTTAAATACTATCATTTATGACCACGACCTTTCTATCATCAAAAGGGTGTTGGACAAAGCCAAAGAAAGCAATATTACTGCCGTTATCGCCATGGACCAAGCGGTGATTTCTTACGCGAGACAAATCGGGATGGAGGTGCATATCTCTACACAAATTAATGTCACCAATATCGAGACCGTTAAGTTTTACGCCATGTTTGCAGACACTATGGTGATGAGTAGAGAGTTGAGTTTGATACAAGTAAAGAAAATTTGTGAACAAATTGTAAAAGAAGACGTTAGAGGTCCTTCTGGCAATTTAATCGAAATCGAGATTTTTGGACACGGCGCCCTATGTATGGCGGTATCGGGTAAATGTTACCTGAGCTTGCATTCGCATAATTCATCTGCAAACCGAGGAGCATGCAAACAAAATTGTAGAAAAAAATATACGGTAATTGACCAAGAATCTGGTTTTGAAATAGAGTTAGATAACGAGTACATGATGTCTCCAAAAGATTTGTGTACACTCGACTTTTTGGATCAAGTAATTGATACTGGCGTAAAAGTATTAAAAATTGAAGGCCGTGGTAGAGCACCCGAATATGTAGCCACGGTAACCAAGTGCTATCGCGAAGCTATCGATGCAGTTGACGAAGGCACATATACTCAAGAAAAAGTAGATAATTGGATGGAACAACTTAATACTGTTTACAATCGTGGTTTTTGGTCGGGTTATTATCTTGGGCAAGAGCTCGGTGAATGGTCAGACAATCCAGGGTCTAACGCTACACAGAAAAAAGTGTATATTGGTAAAGGAAAACATTTTTATCCAAAAGCAGATGTGGCTGAATTTTTGATTGAGGCCTACGACTTAAAAGTTGGTGACTCTGTGCTAATCCAAGGGCCAACAACTGGCTCGCAAGAAATGGTTGTAGAAGATATGGTTGTTCATACCGACAACAAAAAAACTGACAAAGAAAAAGCCAGTAAATCTGATACGGTTACTTTTAGAACAAACTTCAAGGTACGCCCATCAGACAAGTTGTACAAAATAGTAGAAGCCTAATGGTTGTTATCACCTTACAAAGAAACAAGTGCATCGGTTGTAATTACTGCGAAGAGTTTGCGCCCGAGTTTTTTAGAATGTCTAAAAAAGACGGCAAATCTGTCTTGTTAAAATCGGTAGATAAAAAAGGATTTCATACGCTCAAAACACCAAGGCACGAAGCTTATGACGCGGTTGAAAAAGCTGCCAAAGCCTGCCCGGTGAATATCATATCGAGCAAAATCATTTAAAAAAAAATCTTGCCTTCTCGGGCAAGATTTTTTAGTTTAATATTTAGTTTAATTGGCTACTTCGCTAATAAACTTCATCCTCATCAGTCGAAGCTCTTCGATGTCATAATCGCCGTCAAACTCATCCAAAGCATTTTGGATAGAATCATTCTCGGCAGACATAAAATAGTCATAAACTTCTTCTTGCTGATCTTCATCTAGATATTCTTCAATCCAATAATCAACATTGAGTTTGGTACCCGAATATACGATTTGCTCCATCTCTTTGAGCAAGCTATCCATGTCCAACCCTTTGGCTTTGGCGATATCATCAAAAGAAAGTTTGCGATCGACAGATTGGATAATGTATAATTTTAATGACGAATTTGCTCCGGTAGATTTTACAATCAAATCATCTGGACGGATAATATCATTTTCCTCCACATAATTTTTAATCAGCGCAATGAATTCTTTACCATATTTCTTAGCTTTCCCTTCGCTCACACCATGTACAAAAGACAGTTCTTCTAACGTAATCGGATATTTGAGCGCCATATCTTCTATCGATGGGTCCTGAAAAATCACATACGGAGGCAAATCTAATTTTTTAGAAACTTTTTTACGTAAATCTTTAATAAGTTTAATCAACACTTCATCAACAACAGCCGTTACCCTCGTTTGGGCATTAGCGTTATCAGTCGCTTCAAGGCTATAGTCGTGGTCTTCACTCATCATAAAAGATGTGGGCGATTGCAGATATTTTTCGCCAGCCTCAGTGAGTTTGAGTACTCCATAGCTTTCGATATCTTTAGAAATCAATCCAAAAACCAATACTTGTCTCACGAGTGCCATCCAATATTTATCTGGATGATGTTTACCCGAGCCAAAAAACGGTTGACCATCTGTTTTGTATGATTTGATAACCGCGTTTACACGACCTATTAATGTATTGATAACTTCTTTAGCCTTATAAATTTGTTTGGTTTTTTTGATGATATTGAGCAACATCACCACATCGTCTTTGGCCTCGTGCTGTGGTTTTGGATTGCGAATATTGTCATCCATATCCCAGCCATCGCCAGATTTTTCATCAAATTCTTCTCCAAAATAATGCAGTAAAAACTTTCGTCGTGACATCGAAGTCTCAGCATACGCTACCACTTCTTGCAAAAGCGCATAGCCTATCTCTTGCTCAGCTACAGGCTTGCCCGACATAAATTTTTCTAATTTTTCTATATCTTTATAAGAATAATAAGCCAAACAATGACCTTCTCCACCGTCACGCCCTGCTCTACCAGTCTCTTGGTAATAACTTTCGAGCGATTTTGGAATATCGTGATGAATTACAAAACGTACGTCAGGCTTGTCTATACCCATCCCAAAAGCAATGGTAGCTACCACCACATCTACATCTTCCATCAAAAACATATCTTGATGCTTGGCGCGAGTTTTGGCGTCTAACCCTGCGTGGTAAGGCACTGCGCTAATGCCATTGACTTGTAAAACCTGAGTGATTTCTTCTACTTTTTTTCTGCTCAAACAATAGATTACACCAGATTTCCCCATGTGGTTTTTGATAAACTTAATGATGTCTGACTCTATGTTTTTTGTCTTTGGTCTTACTTCATAATACAAATTTGGACGATTAAAAGAAGCTTTAAAAACCTTAGCATCAGGCATTTCTAGATTTTTTAGGATATCCTCTTGTACTTTTGGTGTAGCAGTGGCGGTGAGCCCAATAATCGGGATATCGCCTATTTGTCTGATGATATTTCTGAGGTTGCGGTATTCTGGTCTAAAATCGTGCCCCCATTCAGAGATACAATGTGCCTCGTCTATGGCAATAAAAGAAAGCGGAACCGTTTTCAAAAAAGAGGTGTATTCTTCTTTGGTCAATGATTCGGGCGCTACATAAAGTAATTTGGTCACGCCATTGCGAATATCTTCTTTGACCTGATTGACCTCTGATTTATTCAAAGACGAATTCAAAACATGTGCCACACCATAATCTTCAGATACTCCTCTAATGGCATCTACCTGATTTTTCATAAGAGCAATCAACGGCGACACAACGATTGCTGTACCTTCTAAGACCAAAGCTGGCAACTGATAACATAGTGATTTTCCGCCACCTGTGGGCATTATCACAAAAGTATTGTGCCCAGAGATTATGTTTTTGACCACATTTTCTTGCAATCCTCTGAATTGATCAAAACCGAAATGCTTCTTTAATTCCTGATGTAAATCAATTTGTAATGATTTCATTATTTTATTATGCTATTTTCGCTAAATTTGTGGAATATAAATATACGTAAATTCTTTTAAAGAAAACAACTATAAATTCATTTTTTGATTTGAGCTCAACAAACAACATACTTCACACTGCAAAATCGGTCTTATTAGCTGAAAGTAAGTCGATTGAAAAATCTATTAATTTTCTCGACCAGCAATTTGTCGATGCCGTCGAAGCGATTTATCAATCCAAAGGCAAATTAATTATCACCGGAATCGGCAAAAGTGCTCATATTGCTGAGAAAATTGTTGCCACCCTCAACTCTACTGGTACGCCCTCATATTTTTTACACGCCGCCGAAGCGGTACACGGAGATCTTGGCTTACTTGGAGCAGACGATGTAGTTTTGTGTATTTCGAAAAGCGGCAATAGCCCAGAGATAAAAGTATTGGCTCCTTTGTTAAAAAGAGACGGTAATGTATTGATTGGGATGACTTCAAACACTCATTCGTATTTGGCCAAACAATCAGATTTTGTAATAAATGCGCATGTGGATAGCGAAGCCGAGCCAAACAACCTTGCGCCGACCAACTCTACCACAGTGCAATTGGCGCTTGGCGATGCTATTGCTGTTTGTTTGATTAATATGAGAAAATTTAGCTCTGAAGATTTTGCTAAATTTCACCCAGGAGGCGCATTAGGCAAAAAATTATTGTTGAAAATATCTTCTATACTCGACCAGCAAAACAAACCAATGGTAGAATACAACGCTGATATACAAAATATTATTATCGAGATATCTGGCAAAAGATTAGGCGTTACTGCCGTTGTAGAAAAAGACCAATTGGTAGGTATTATCACCGATGGCGACATCAGACGAATGCTGCAAAATAATACTGATTTTTTACAAATTAGCGCCAAAGACATCATGTCGCCAAACCCAAAAACTATCGACATTGATTGTTTAGTATCTGAGGCGTTGGATATGATGGAAGATTACGAAATCACACAACTTTTGGTAACCGAGAACGGACAATACGCAGGCGTAATCCACTTACACGACATTATTAAAGAAGGTATGCTATCATGAGCACAAAAAACGAAGCAAAAGAGATGTCATTTCTCGATCACTTAGAAGATCTGCGCTGGCTATTGATACGCAGCTCTATTGCTATCATAATCGCCTCTATAATTGCGTTTTTCTTTAGTGATTTTATTTTTGACACCATTATTTTTGGCCCTTATTATCCAGATTTTATCACTTATCAATGGTTTTGCGATTTGGCCAATCAATACAATTTAGACAAAAGTTTTTGCTCTGACCAATTGCCTTTTGAGCTACAAAACAGAAAAATGGAAGGACAAATTTCTCTATTGATTTGGACATGTATTACTGCCGGATTTATTTTGGCCGTACCTTATCTTTTTTGGGAAATCTGGAAATTTATCAGTCCGGCCTTATACAAAAAAGAGAAAAAAAACGCACGACTTTTTATTAGCGCCACATCAATCTTGTTTTTTCTAGGTATTTGTTTCGGATATTTTATCCTCGTGCCGCTGTCTATCAATTTTTTGACAGGCGTAGAAGTAAGTTCGATTATAAAAAATGATATCGATATAAATTCGTATATTGCCATAATTAAAACAACCTCGTTGGCTACTGGGTTGGTGTTTGAATTGCCAATAATCATATTTTTCTTATCACACTTGGGCCTAGTGAGTACGCAAAACCTCAAAGATTTTAGAAGATATGCTTATGTGTTGATACTCATTGTAGCGTCTATTATTACGCCTCCAGACATTATTAGCCAAGTAATTGTGGCTGTACCGATGATTATTTTATACGAATTGAGCATTGTTATTGCCAAATTAACCAGTCAACGAAACCAAGCAAAGAGTCATGAAATTACGAGCCGATAACCTAATCAAAACATACAAAGGACGAAAAGTAGTCAAAGGAATTTCTGTAGAAGTAAACCAAGGCGAAATCGTAGGACTTTTAGGGCCAAATGGCGCAGGCAAAACTACCTCTTTTTATATGATTGTAGGATTGGTAAAGCCCAACGGCGGAAAGATTTTTTTGGACGATATGGAAATTACCAATTTTCCGATGTACAAAAGAGCGCAAAACGGTATTGGGTATCTCGCTCAAGAAGCATCGGTGTTTAGAAAATTGAGCGTCGAAGACAACATCATGAGCGTTTTGCAACTTACCAAGCTCTCTAAAAAAGAGCAAAAAATGAAGCAAGAAGAGCTGCTTGACGAGTTTAGCCTCAACCACATTCGTAAAAATCGTGGAGATTTGCTCTCTGGAGGAGAACGTCGTCGTACAGAAATCGCACGGGCTCTGGCCACCGATCCAAAATTTATTTTGCTTGACGAACCCTTTGCCGGCGTAGACCCCGTTGCTGTAGAAGACATCCAACGCATTGTTGCACAGTTAAAAAACAAAAACATTGGCATATTGATTACCGACCACAATGTGCAAGAAACGCTCGCTATTACAGACCAAACGTATTTGATGTTTGAAGGCGGTATTCTCAAAGCTGGCGTACCAGAAGATTTGGCCGAAGACGAAATGGTGAGAAGAGTATATCTCGGGCAAAATTTTGAGTTGAGAAAAAAGAAACTCGAATTTTAAGAAAAAATTACAATTAGTTTTATAGTTTTGCAAACTGCTAATATTATACAATTTTGAATCAAGAAAAAAACAAGACTTTGAGCTTTTTGTCTAAAAAGCGAATGAAAAACCTAAGTTACTTACCTAGGTGGTCTATTTTGATGATTGACACAAGTATCGTGTTTTTTTCTGCTATTTTTGGCGGATACCTTCTCAAAGGCATAGGCATAGACATGCGTTCGATAGATTATTTGACTGTATTTTTAGCTCTATACGTCTTTGTACACATTTTGTATTTCAGGGTATTCAGGACCTACTCTGGTATTATTCGCCATACTACTTTTGTTGATGCTGTCAATCTTTTTTGGGCAGAGATATCTTCGCTAGTCACACTTTTTATTATCAATTGGTTATCAGAAGGTATATTTGATGTCAAATTATTTTTAAATACAAGAATATTATTTTACGGCATTATCACTTATGTTTTACTTTTATTTTTTAGGATAACTGTAAAAACGGTATTTGAGAGTTATATTAATGCTTCACAAGAAAAAGGACTAATCAAGACTGTAATTTATGGTTCTGGCGAAAAAGCCATTGCGATTGCCAATGCAATTTTGGCCGAAACGCCTAAAAAATTTAAATTAATCGGTTTTGTAGACAACAAATCTGAACATTTACAGCGCAACAATAGATTGTTCAACCTGCCATTACTCAACCACAAACGGAGGATTCCGGTTTTGGTGAGAGCCATGGGTGCAAAATCCGTAATTATTGCCAACGACGAACTCAACTACGAACAGATGTTAAAACTAGTTGACGACTGTCTGAACCATCAAATAAGAGTATACAACCTACCGTCATTTACTGATATCGACAACCAAAAAAGAGTAGCTGCTAATATCAGAAATATCAAGATTGAAGATTTGCTAGACCGTAAACCAATTGTACTAAACAACCAAAAAATTAATCGTCAGATCGAAGGCAAAACAATATTGGTATCAGGTGGAGCAGGAAGTATCGGGAGCGAAATTGTATGGCAATTGAATAAATTTAATCCGCAAAAAATCATCATTCTTGACCAAGCAGAAACCCCCTTACACCAAGTAGGATTAGAAATCAAAAAAGATTATCCAAATAACAATATCGAATGCGTTGTTGCTGACATTCGCAATAAAGCATTGATACAGCAAGTATTTGAAAAACACCAGCCAGATGTTATATACCATGCCGCAGCATATAAACACGTGCCATTAATGGAAAACAACCCAGAACAAGCTGTTTTTACCAATGTGATGGGAACAAAAAACTTGGCTGATTTGGCCGTTGCCTACAACACAGAGCGATTTGTTATGGTATCTACAGACAAGGCAGTAAACCCTAGTAATATCATGGGAGCAAGTAAGCGTGTAGCCGAAATGTATGTGCAATCTTTGGATAAACATCTAAAGACAAAAGCAGATAAATCTACCAATTTTATCACCACAAGATTTGGCAACGTATTAGGCTCTAATGGGTCTGTAGTACCCTTGTTTACCAAGCAAATAGAAGAAGGTGGCCCGATCACCATCACCCACCCCGATATTATTCGTTATTTTATGACCATTCCCGAAGCTTGTCAGCTAGTACTAGAAGCAGGCTCTATGGGTGAAGGGGGCGAGATTTATATTTTTGACATGGGTAAACCCGTAAAAATTATAGATTTGGCACGAAAAATGATTAGAATGGCAGGGTTAGAGGCAGATAAAGACATCCAAATAAAAGTTGTTGGACTAAGACCTGGAGAAAAACTATATGAAGAGCTCTTGAATGATTCTTCTAAAACCATACCTACACATCACGAGAAAATCATGATTGGTGTAGACAATACAAACACGTACGAAAACGTTTGTCATCAAATAGACCTTCTCATTAGTATAACCAATGAGTACAATACTGAAGAAATGGTCAAAATGATTAAAACAATTGTACCAGAATACAAAAGTTTAAACTCGATTTACGAAAAACTAGATAATTAATAATGAAAAAGAGACTAGCCTTATTTTTAACCATTGCATTGGTAGCGTTGAGCCTTGGTTCATGCGTATCAACAGAGAAGTTTATGCCATACCAAGAAGTAGAGAAATTACAGCCAAAATCGCCTCATCAGTACGAAACTGTTTTTCAGCCAGATGATATGTTGCTTATTGTTGTATCTGCAGAAAATCAAGAAATTGCTGACCCTTATAATGTTTACGGAACAGTTGTGTCAACAAGTACTTCTGGAGCTGGGCAGAGACAGCAACACACTTATCTGGTAGATGAAAAAGGATTTATAGATTTCCCTATACTTGGTCGTATACATGTTGGCGGCAAAACAAAAACAGAATTATCTAATTACCTCTATAAAGAAATTTCTAAAGACATTAGAAATCCAATTATCAACATCAGAATAACTAATTATAAAGTTACTGTACACGGCGAAGTCAACAGAGCTGGTGTTCATACGATTGGCACAGAAAGAATTACACTACCTGAAGCTATCGCGCTTTCTGGCGATATGACAATCTATGGTAACAGAAAAAGAGTCTTGGTCATGAGAGAAGAGAACGGAGAAAGAAAATCTAATTATGTAGACATCACCAAAGCCGACTTCATGAATTCTGAGTTTTATTACCTTAAACAAAACGACATTGTTTTCGTAGAACAAAATAACGTAAGAAAAAATTCAGCTGCTGTTGGACCTAATATTTCAACAATTTTCAGTGCAGTTTCCCTATTAGCTACGATTATTACTTTGGCTATCAGAATTAACAATTAAAAAATAGAAAATGGATAATTATTCATTCGATAATAAAGAAGAAAACATTGACATTAAGGAAGAAGTATTGAAATATACCTCGCATTGGCGATGGTTTATTTTGAGTGTATTTGTTACATTAGTATTAGCCTTTTTATATTTACGCTATGCAGAAAACAAATACCCTTCACACACTACTATCTTAATCAAAGACGACAAGTCTCAAACCAATCAATTAGCTGCATTTTCTGAGCTTGACATGTTTGGTAGTGGCAAGGTAATAGATAATGAAATTGAAATATTAAAATCCCGTACTTTAAGTGAAATCACAGTAGACTCTTTAGATTTAAACATTAGTTATTACACTGAAGGCTCAATAAAAAAAACAGAAATATATAAAGAGTCACCTATCAAGGTAAGCCAAGTAAAAGGAATCGATAAAGATGGTTTTCGATCTCAATATTATTCATTAAAATTCACTGAAAAAGGCTATAAAATTAGTAGTGAAAACAGTGGTGATATAGGCGAATATAAATTTGGGCAAGAAGTCAAAAGCGACAGTATTGCTTTTGTAATTACACAAACGAGTCTAGAACCATTAACTGATTTAGAAAACGACGGAACCATAGGTATACGTATATCATCAAAAGAAAAAACAGTTGAAAACCTAAGAAGCAGCTTAGTAATCGAACCTACAAGCAAAAACGCTAGCGTACTCAAATTGTCAATCATATTGGCCAATAGCGAAAAAGGAGCTGATTTTCTAAATCATTTGGTTGCCATTTATAACGAACAGTCTATTTTTGAAAAAAGAAAAGTCTCAAAATCTACGGCAGATTTCATCTCTAACAGGTTAGATATTATTGCTGTTGAACTTGGCGATGTTGAGAAAAATGTTGAACAGTATAAAAGTAACAATCAAATTGCCGACCTCGAAACCGAAGTAAAATTATCTCTCGAAAAACTGAATGACTTTCAGAAATCTGTAATAGAAAATGAAGTCGAAATCAAAGTTACGCAAGACTTAATCAGTTATTTAAAATCTAGCGACACTTATGATTTAATTCCTGCAAATTATGCACAAGGGAATATTGTTGTTGACGAAATCAATAAAATGATCATCGAACGCGACCGATTATTGCGTTCACCACGAGGCGCAACAGAGAACAATCCAAAAATAGTTGAAGCAGGTACACAAATCAGCGAATTGCGCGCCAATGTATTGAATAGTCTCAACCAGCAATTATCTACACTCAAAATCACACGTAACGATCTAAAACGTAAAGAGAGTGAAATCAATACAAAAATAGCACAAACACCACGCCAAGAACGCGAATTTAGAATCATTGACAGACAACAAAAGGTAAAAGAAGCACTGTATCTTTACCTCTTACAAAAAAGAGAAGAAACTAATATTTCGATGGCTGCCACCGAGCTCAACGCCAAAGTCATCGACAAAGCAATACCGGTAAACAATGCTGTATCACCAAAAAAATCCATCATCATGCTAGCCGGATTAATTATTGGTTTGATTGTTCCGTTTGTGATAATTTACTTGGTTAACTTATTAGACACCAAAATCAAAAGCCGATTGGATATCGAAGGTAAAACACCTATTCCATTCTTGGGTGATGTACCATCATCTGATACACCAAATCAGCTGATTGATATAAACAGTAGATCAAGTAGTGCTGAAGCCATCAGGATTATTAGAACCAATCTGGAGTTTATGCTTCACAAACAAGAAGGGAAATCTAAAACTATATTTTTATCTTCTACTTTTTCAGGCGAAGGAAAAACATTTGTCTCTACCAACTTGGCTGCTACAATTGCTTTGTCTGGTAAAAGAACTATATTGGTTGGGGCAGATTTAAGAAACCCTCGAATCTCAGATTATATCTCATGCCCAGAAAGAGGCGTGAGTAATTACCTGACCATGCCAAATGCAAATATAGACGACTTTATCACTAAGGTAGATGGCTTCAAAAACTTCCATATCTTACCAGCGGGTACTATCCCTCCAAACCCTACAGAGCTATTAATGGGAGACAAAGTGGCTGAAATGTTTACTTACCTCAAAGAAAACTTTGACTACATCATTATCGACACCGCTCCTGTGAGTTTGGTAACCGATACTTTGTTAATAGCAAAATATGCTGATAGTTTTATTTATGTAATTAGAGCCAATAAATTAGACAAGAAAATGCTCGAAATCCCTGAAGGATTGTACAAAGAAAACAAATTGCCAAATATGTCAATATTATTGAATGACACTGACTCTACCAAAGGTTATGGCTACGGCTACGGCTATGGAAAAACCATGAAAGACGAAAGGCCATTCTGGAAAAAACTCTTGGGTATAAAGAGTTAGTTAATTATATATCACTTAATAAAGTCTAAAAAAACAATCCCCATCATTCAAGCGAATCATGGGGATTTTTATGCTAAAAAAAACAGCCGCCTAGCAACAGTTTAATATTAAAATCATTTTATTTTCTTGAGATAACTTTGTTGGCTTTTTCGATTATAGCATCAGCATTAAGCCCATATTTCTCCATCAAAGCAATAGGGCTACCAGACTCACCAAATACGTCGTTTACAGCGACAAACTCTTGTGGTGTGGGTAATTCTTTAGCTAACAATCCAGACAGACTTTCGCCCAATCCGCCTAAATAATTATGTTCTTCAGCAGTAACTACACAACCTGTTTTGCGTACCGATTGCAAAATTGCTTCGCTATCAAGAGGTTTAATAGTATGAATATTGATTACCTCAGCCGAAACACCTTGTTCTTCAAGTTTTTCTGCTGCTTGCAAAGCCTCCCATACCAAGTGGCCTGTAGCAATAATTGTGACATCAGTACCCTCTGTAAGCTGTACCGCTTTTCCGATTTCAAAGGTTTGATCTGCAGGCGTAAAATTAGCCACTGATGGTCTTCCAAAACGTAGATAAACAGGCCCCTCATAATCAGCAATTGCCATTGTAGCTGCTTTGGTTTGGTTATAATCACATGGATTGATAACTACCATGCCTGGCAACATTTTCATCAAACCGATATCTTCCAAAATTTGATGAGTAGCACCGTCTTCGCCCAAAGTTAGACCTGCGTGCGAAGCACAAATTTTCACATTTTTCTCAGCATAAGCAACTGACTGTCGGATTTGGTCATAAACACGTCCTGTAGAAAAATTAGCAAAAGTACCCGTAAACGGAATTTTTCCACCAATGGTCATTCCGGCTGCAATCCCAATCATATTGGCTTCAGCGATACCTACCTGAAAAAATCGTTCTGGATGATTATTTTTGAATTCGTCCATTTTTAATGACCCTGTGAGATCGGCACATAGAGCGACAACGTTATTATTTGTTTTTCCTAATTCGGCCAGCCCTGCTCCGAAACCAGAACGGGTATCTTTATTTCCTGTATTTTGGTATTTTTTCATTTTAATCTAATTGTTTAATACATTTTATTCTGATATGCATACTTTTGTTAATAATCTCCTAGCGTAGCCTCGTTTTGCGCCAAAGCAGTCGCCAATTGCTCATCGTTTGGTGCTTTTCCGTGCCAAGCATGTGTATGCATCATAAAATCTACGCCATTCCCCATCTCTGTGTGCAACAATACCATGATTGGTTTGCCATTGCGAGCTGCTTGTTTGGCTGCTGTCATCCCTTCGATAATAGCTTGTATGTCATTGCCTTTCTCAATATCAAAAACTTGCCAGCCAAAAGCTTCAAATTTTGCACGCAAATCGCCCATTGGCAAAACAGCATCTGTTGTTCCGTCAATTTGTTTTTCATTCAAATCAATTACACCAATCAGGTTGTCAACATTGTTCCCGGCAGCATACATGAGTGCCTCCCAGTTTTGACCTTCTTGCAACTCGCCATCCCCCATCAACACATAAACCAATTGACTATCTTGATTGTTTTTTTTAGCCAATGCTGCGCCGATTCCGACAGAAAGCCCTTGCCCTAACGAGCCCGAAGCCATTCTTACACCTGGTAAATGTGAATGTGTGGTAGGATGCCCTTGCAAGCGTGAATCAATCTTGCGAAAAGTTGCCAATTCGCTTACCGGAAAATATCCGCTACGTGCCAAAACGCTGTAAAAAACTGGCGAAATGTGTCCGTTTGACAAAAAGAAAATGTCTTCGTTTTGTCCGTCCATATCAAAACCTTCATTGCGTTTCATCAAGTGTTGATACATCGCTACCAAAAATTCGGCACAACCCAAAGAACCGCCTGGGTGTCCGGAGTTTACGGCATGCACCATGCGTAAAATATCTCTTCTTACTTGTACTGTAAAATCTTCTAATTGAGGAATGTTTGCGTTCATTGTATGCTTTGTTTTTGCAAATATAAAGTAATATTGTTAGTTATTTTAATATATCTAAAGTTTCATCAAATGATAACTTATGCCCCGCCGTCGAGGTCGAGGTCAAACATCTGACGAAGTGTATCCATCGCAGGGTTGATTTTTTTAAAATAGTTGTATTTATCTTCTATTGTGAATGCCTTTTTGATAGTGATAGCTTCATTCACCTCAACATTTATTTGTAAGGCATAATTATTCAGTTTTTTACGCATACCATTGGTAAGGTCATAAATATTTTCTTCAAAACTGATTTTAGAGCCTTGGTTGGGCAACTCTATAGTTACATCGTATTGATCAATTTCGGGTTCTACCATATTCATGATAGACGACATCAACATTCTGCCAGTTTTGGTAAATTTATTTGCAAATTCTCGCCAGGCCTTCATAAAATCTTCTTCGGTAAAGTGATCTACTGGCTGATCTTCTAGCTGTGGTTGATTTTTTTGAAGTTCTTGCTTGATTTGTTTGCGATATTGCACGCTTTTTAACGATAGCGCTGGCAAAGCATCTAGCAAATGTTTGTCTTGTGCTATGTTTTTTTTGGGTGAATCAGCTTTTTCTGTTACTGTCTCTACTACCTTTTCAGGAAGTTTGACTTCTATATCTTTGACCGTATTTTCAGCAAAAAACGAGGGCGGTATCAGGAAAAATTTAGCTTTTTTTTTTCAGCTTCGGGATGAGTAATCGACGCCAATTGCATCAAACAAAGCTCTACCAATAAACGTTGATTTTGGCTATTTTTGTAGCTAAGCTCAGTACGATTGGCAATATCTATCGCCTCTACCAACTGTCTATGATTAAACTGATTAGCTTGTTGCAAAAAACGTTGTTGACTTTGCTCACTCACTTGTAGCAAAGCTGTAGTTTCGGGCTTTTTACTGACCATCAAATTGCGGAAATGAGAAGCCAATCCGATGACAAAATGGTGACCATCAAAGCCTTTTGCCAAAATATCATCATACTCCAATAAAAGATTCGGAATATCATTAGTAGCAATAAAATGAGTTACTTTGAGATAATATTCAAAATCTAGCACATTTAAGTTTTCGGCCACTGCTTGTCTTGTGAGGTGATTGCCACAATAAGACACTACTCTGTCAAAAATAGACAAAGCATCACGCATGGCACCGTCTGCTTTTTGAGCTATAATCTGCAAAGCATCTTCTTCAAAAGTGATATTTTGATTTTCGGCTACTTTTACCAAGTGATTTTTGGCATCTTGAATGGTAATTCTCCTAAAATCAAATATTTGACATCTCGACAAAATCGTCGGGATAATCTTGTGTTTTTCTGTAGTTGCCAAGATAAAGACAACGTGCTTTGGCGGCTCTTCAAGGGTTTTGAGAAAAGCGTTAAAAGCCGCATTAGACAGCATGTGCACCTCATCGATGATATACACTTTGAATTGTCCTGTTTGTGGCGGTATTCTCACTTGGTCAATCAGCGTTCGGATATCGTCAACCGAGTTGTTTGAAGCGGCATCCAATTCGAAAATATTAAAAGAAAAATCTTCGTTGGGATCATCATAACCCGGCTGATTGATTTTGCGTGCCAAAATACGCGCACAAGTAGTTTTCCCCACTCCTCTAGGCCCTGTAAACAACAAGGCTTGCGCCAAGTGATTGTTTTCGATAGCGTTATTAAGGGTATTGGTAATCACCTCTTGCCCTACTACATCTGCGAAGGTTTGAGGTCTGTATTTACGTGCCGAAACTATAAACTGCTCCATATCTTGTTATGAGCTACAAATATACTATTTTATTCGTTAGATTCGGGATAATATCCAGAATCTCCTAATTTTTCTCTCCAGGCGTTTTGCAGTTTTTCTAAATCGCTATACAAAGCAGGCGGACGGTAGTCGATACGTTTTTGTTCTCTAAGTTCTTGTAAAATCTGTTCGATATAAAAATCTTCGAGCGTCTCTGCAGGATTATATTTTTTTTTCAGGTTAATGTCAAACAATTTTGCCGTTTGATTTGACCAAAATGCTGACCATCCGCTTTTGAACTCTTTGAGCAACTCAAAAGTGGTTTTGCCTGTTTGTCTATTGATTAGTTTTACTAAGATTTGACCATCTTTTCGCGACAATTTTTTTAAACGCTCTTCAAACTGCTCATTCAAATAATCTTCTGAGCGTCTGATGTATGCTTTACGCCTTGCTCTCGAATCCATCTGAGCGAGGTTTTCGTTGAGCACAGTAAGATTGTCTGCCGTCACTACCACATACGGATAAACTCGTAAAATTCGACGCTTGAGAATATTCATCGTTTTGATGCGTTCCATCTCTTCTTTAGAAAAATTGATCAACAGTTCTTCTAACTCATATTCTAACTCTTCTTCGCCATATTGATTGATGGTTACCGAGAGTGTGTCTGCATATTTTTCCCACCCAGTAACTACTTGAGCCTGCGCAGTGATGCCAAATAATATAAAAAATAAATATAGTGGTTTCATAATTTTTTGTTGATAATATCAAAATTACTAAATATAAATCAAATATCGTGCTAAAATATAAAACACTAAAGGCTGCCTTAAAAAGACAGCCCTTAGCAAAATAAAATGAGTAAGCTTATTTTTTCACCACTTTGTAAGCAGCGAATGTACCATCAGTAGCATATACTCTGACGATATATGCACCACGAGCTACATTTGACAAATCAACCTCTTTGTGTTGGGTTGACGCTACTTTTTGCCCCATAGCATTGTACACCTCGATGTTACGTACTGCAATATCTGTATCGATGTAAAATAATCCGCTGGTTGGGTTTGGATATATTTTTACACGATTTTGATCAAATCTGCCATTGCTTGCTGCTACCTTCCACTCGATATTGTCTAGTTTTAACACTATATGACTATTGGCTGGGAATGTATATCTGATAGCTACATATTTATGACCTTCATTGGCTGGGATAGTCGCTGTGGTGTGGGTAGTACCCCCTACCGGTGCAAACGAGTCGCCTACCGCTGTAAAAGTTGTAAAATCTGTATTATCTGTCATCGTACCTACTTGCAACATCGTACCTGGCTGAGTGATAGACACCATGTCGAAAGCCAATACATGCTGACCATCGATAGTGCTTACCTCTGGCGACACAATGATGATTTCGTCTGTAGCTCCGCCGCTATACAATTGTACAGTCTCATCGCTGATAGACAAAGCGTAGTTGGTATAATTTGCATTCCAGCATTGTGACGGAAACTCTGTAAAGGTTTCGAAAGTCTCCAAAAATGTTTCGACAGATTCGCATTCGTCTGCCGTTTCGATATCAACAGTAACATCGATTTCGTCAAACACGGTATTATCTTCAGTCGAAGTTGCACGAATAGTCGCTACGCCATTGGCGATAGCTGTTACCAATCCATTATCATCTACAGATACAAATTCGTCTCCAGACTCAATTGTCCAAGTTACCTCTTGTGAAGCGTCTGTTGGCGTAACTGTCGCTACCAACTGCAAAGCACCATCTGCTGTTGTAATCTCAGCAGTTGCGTTGTTCTCGGTGGTGATTTCTACACTGATTTCTTCTTGTAGGCTTTGTTTATAAATACATCTAACGGACGAGCCTTGCTCTCTGAATCCTCCTGAATTTGGATTTACAATAAAATTACTATAATACAAATATTTAGCAAATTGAGAATTGTCTTCACTAATGGTTTTACTCCAGTAATACCCTCTTACTCCATCATTGTAAACACCCGATGTCCCTCGTGCTCCAGCAACAACTAATTTCAAATTGCTATTATAGGCTGATTGTATATCATCCATTTCTTCAGCCGCAATAATAGTTTGCCATTCGGCTTGAGTAGGTACTTCCCATCCTTCGCCTAAAGCTTTACATGGGTCACACCCATCATTTTCGGTTATATCTTGTGGTGTTTCAGCATTCCAAGTATCATTAATATCGCCACTATTCCACCACTCTGGATCAGTCAAATAAAAACTGTTATTGCCTCCACCTAATCCAGTCGGATTATTTGGTGACAACAACTGATAAACAGCAGTAGATGTTCTGCTTTGGTGGCCATCATCCCAACGCCCCCATTGGAACAAATCGCCGAAAGCCAACACGTCAGTAGCTGAAGCGCCTACGCTCTCGCTTCCCAAATTTTGCTGAATCCACACATTGCCATCAGCTCCTCTTACAGTAGTATAGGTGACTAACTCTCCACCGTATGTAAATGTAACACAACCCGTATCGCCCGGAGTCTCACCTGGTAAAGTATTGTCGCAATCAACACTATCTTCTTGGATAATATTGATAGTATAATCTTCTACCTGACCGTAATATGCGTTTGTACAAGCATCAAACTCACCATCCTCATAAACATTCCACATATCTTTGGTGATTCTCATTCGGGTATTCCCGAGATTAGCATCAGCAGGAACTGTGATTTCTATCGACACTTCAACATCATCTTCGCCAGTAGAGGGTTGTAAAGATGCTGTGTAATATTCGGTATCCATATCAAACAAATAATCATTGTTCCAATCCATAAACACTCTGATATCGTGCTCAAAGTTTCCGTTTGTGTTTCCTTTCACGGTTAAAGTATAGGTCTGACCTTGTGCTAAGTCGGCAACTAAATCAGTAAAATCTTCGTAAGCAGACGTACCATCAATTGCAGCTGAAGTAGCATTGGTAAGATTAGCAATCTCTACCGATGTGATAGGCTCTACATCAAAATCTACAGACACCTCGCAATAATCATCATTTACAAGCTCAATAGTATTTTCGTACAAAATAGACTGCGCAACATTATCAACATTATATCCCATGATGAACAAATCTTGGTCGTTATCATTGTCAAAATCCAACCAAGTTGCGCTAGACATATTTAAACCTGTCAAAATAGCTGCGTTTTGGGTATCCTCAACAAAAGAAGTGTTATTTTGATTTTGATATAATTTTACTTTATTCTGATTTCCGTCAGAACCTATCGCAAAAACATCCAAAAATCCGTCATTATTATAATCAACCAAAGCACAAGAACCAGAGTAAACACCACTAAAAGTTGATGTTGATGGCGTAAACAATCCAGTACCGTCATTTAGATAAAGAACCAAACTTGCAGAATAAGCATCATCCATCCCCGAAACGAGAATATCAATATCACCATCATTGTCGAAGTCAGCCAAGCTTAAAGAAGAAAAATAAACTCCGCCAATACCCGACTCTTGAATTTCAAATTCACCATTACCTTGGTTGATATAAAGCACAGCGTCTGGCACATAACTGGTATTAAAACCTGTAATCAATATATCATTAAGACCATCACCATTGGCGTCAAAAATTTTTGAATCGCTGAAATAAGTACCCATAAAAGAAATTGACGATTCTTGAAAAGTCCCGCCTTCTTCCTGAAAGTATACTTTAGAAATATATACGTTATTACTCAATCCGTTCACAAATATATCTGGCATACCATCATCATTAAGGTCTGCTACTTCAACAGAGCCATAATTGGTATATGATATTCCAGTATCATCATCCTTGGTAAAAGTATTGTCTCCGTTATTATAATAAATTTCAAATACATTGGATTGAGTTACACCTGCTTCAACGCGTGTGCCAGTAATAGCAAAATCCTGATAACCATTACTATCAATATCTCCCAACCCAATAGCCGAGAACATTATTTGTGAAAACTCATTTTCTATCGAAGACAAAACTCCATCAGTGTTTACATACACAGCTGTATGCCCTGTGGCGTATCCAGGAACCGCCCCCGAAAATATTAAATCTGGAAAATCGTTATTATCGATATCCATAGTTGCACAATCGCCATAAAAGGCACCTTGAAAAGACTGAGCTGTTTGCTCTTGAAAATGTTGTGCATGCATTTGCATCCCAAACGCCGCTAACAACAGCGTTTTAAACATAGTTTTACTGTTCATAATTGTTAAGAAATTTTAGATTGCTTCTCGGCTGCAAATGTAATTATTATTTAGATTAATTCAATATAATAATTAGACTAATTAAAAATAATATATTAAACATTTATAAATCAATATATTAAACAACAAAAAAAAAGTGATTAACCTAATGATTAACCACTAATAATTATATTATATTAAGAATCTATTTAAAAGATTATTCTCTGTCAGGCGTTCTATGCGAACGGAAAATTACTCTCGATTCACGGTCAAACACAAAGTAATTATATACCCAACTCCAAAAAACGATGGCTTTGTTTTTGAAACCAATCAATGATATCAAATGGATAAACATCCAGATAATCCAAGCAAAAACACCATGAAAATGTGATTTTGGTAAATCGACCACGGCTTTGTTACGACCGATGGTAGCCATCGAGCCTTTGTCTTTGTATTTAAAAGCTTTGAGCGCCTTTTTTTGTTCGATTCGTTCGAGATTTTCTGCCAAGAGTTTGCCCTGTTGTATGGCTGGTTGTGCCATCATCGGATGTCCGTATTGGTATTTTTCGCCATACATCGCCGCTACATCGCCAACCGCAAAAACATCGGTAAAACCTTCTACTTGATTGTACGAATTTACCCTGATACGCGAGCCACGGTCGGTAGCATCTGCTAGGCCATCAACAGTATTCCCTTTTACTCCGGCCGACCATATAACTGATTTGGAGTAAAAACTTGGTCCGTCTAGCGTTTCTACAATTTCTCCATCGTAGTTGGTTACGCGCATACTGGTGTGTACGATAACACCTAGATTACGGAGATATTTTTCAGCTGCTTCTGATGATTTTTCGCTCATGGCATCCAACACACGGTCAGAACCCTGAATGAGGTTTATCTGCATAAGGTTTTTGACATCCAAGTCGGGATAATCTTTTGGGAAAACCGCTTTCTTCATTTCGGCCAATGCCCCTGCTAGCTCTACCCCTGTTGGCCCTCCGCCGACAATAACAAAGTTGAGTAAAGTTTTTTGTTTTTCTACATCGTTGGTTTGCAAAGCCAACTCAAAGCTTTCGAGCAAAATGCTTCGTACTTTGAGCGCTTGCGGTATGCTTTTCATGACCAAACTATTTTTTTCGACTTGGGTATTGCCAAAAAAATTGTTTTCTGAACCTGTCGCCACCACTACATAATCGTAGTAAATTGTGCCTACATCAGTCACTACTTTTTTGTTTTGGGTGTCTATTTTTTGCACCATCGCCATCCGAAAGTAAGCTTCTTTACGTGCTTGCATCACCTTGCGGATAGGGTAAGTAATAGAACTCGCCTCTAGCCCACTGGTGGCTACTTGGTACATCAATGGTTGAAAATTGTGGTAATTGTGTTTATCGATGAGAACTACCTGAAAGGCTTTGTTTTTTAACTGATTGAAAAGTGAAAGTCCGCCAAAACCTCCGCCGATTATTACTACTCTCGGGTTTGCCGAGTCTGGGATATTCATCATGACGTTAACTGTTTTTTTGAATGTACAAAGTTACTAATCTATATGAGATAATCCTCAGGTTTTAATAGAGTTTTAGTAGTCGATTATTCACAAAAAATCTACAAAAAATTGTTTGTAGATTTTTGAAATAAAAAGTTACTCTATACTCAATGGTATTTTTTTACTGTAAAGTTGGCCGTTAAAAATATTGTCTCTATGTTTAAAATCGGCTTTAAACAACTTCATTTTTTCAATTTTATTTTGTTCTAAAACAAATTGTATGTAGATGTTTTCATTTTTTAATTCTTCTTTCTCACAACTACTAAAATTAATTTTA
>JBFHGP010000018.1:0-25915 GCA_041583035.1 Flavobacterium sp. | reverse complement strand
GGTAGATAAAATATTTTTTTATGAAATACCACACTATAAACCCTAATCTATTTATCAAAAACAGAAAAAAATTGGCTGCGCAAATGGCACCAAAAAGTTTGGCTGTTTTCAACTCAAATGATATCTATCCGGTATCGGCAGATTCTACTTTGCCGTTTGCCCAACATAGAGATATCTTTTATTTGTCTGGGGTAGATCAAGAAGAGTCTATTTTAGTAATTTTTCCGGATGCTTTCGAAGAAAAACACCGCGAGGTACTTTTTTTGAGAGAGACCAATGAGCATATTGCTGTTTGGGAAGGAGAAAAATTAACCAAAGAAAAAGCACGACAAAACACCGGCATCCAAACAGTGTATTGGTTAGCTGATTTTCCGGCTATTTTCCGCAAATTGATGGTCGAGGCAGAACATGTTTACATCAATCTTAACGAGCATTATCGTGCTGGGGTAGAAACAGAAACCCGCGAAGATCGTTTTATCAAAAAAATGATGGGCGAATATCCAGGACACAATTATTTGCGTTCAAACCCGATATTGCAACGCTTACGCTCGGTAAAAGAAGAAGAAGAAATCGCTCTGATACAGCAAGCGTGTAATATCACCGAAAAAGGTTTTAGACGCATTTTGAATTTTGTAAAACCAGGCGTTTGGGAATATGAGATTGAGGCAGAATATGCACACGAATTTTTGCGCAATCGCTCTAAGGGTTTTGCTTACACGCCTATTGTAGCCTCTGGTAACAATGCCAATGTGTTGCATTACATAGAAAACAACCAACAATGCCAAGACGGCGACCTTATTTTGTTTGATGTAGGAGCAGAGTATGCCAATTATTCTTCAGACATGAGCCGTACTATCCCAGTGAGTGGGCGTTTTACGGCACGTCAGCGCGAGGTGTATGAGGCCGTATTGAGATGCAAAAAGGAAGCCGAAAAATTAATGGTACCAGGTAACAATTGGTATGATTATCATAAAGAATTAGGCAAAATTTACACGTCAGAATTACTCGGGCTAGGCTTGTTAGACAAGGCCGATGTACAAAACGAAGATCCAGATTGGCCAGCTTACAAAAAGTTTATGATGCACGGTACATCTCACCACATGGGCTTAGACACGCATGATTATGGTATTTTGACAGACGATTTTGTGCCAGGAATGGTTTTTACCATTGAGCCAGGTTTTTATATTCCGGCTGAAGGTTTTGGTATCAGGTTAGAAGATGACTACGTGATTACCAAAAATGATGGTTTGATGAATTTGATGAAAAACATTCCGCTCGAAGCAGACGAAATCGAAGATTTGATGAATACCTAATCAATCGTAAAGATTAGCATAAAAAAAGCCGTTTCTGGACTCAGAAACGGCTTTGCTTTTTTAGTTTTATCAATTAAAACGCCATGTTGAAACCTACGCCAACAGTGTGTCTTGTCTGAAAACCTTTGTAGGCATTGTCATCATAGATAGCCTGAAAAGTAAGGTTTGTAGAGATGTATTTGTTTACTTTGAGTACCGCATTCAATTGGTAGTCAATATCTACATTTTGAGGATCTTCTAGGTAGTTAGAATACAAGTTAAGGATGTTTTCTAAGCTAAAGTTTTCCATCACATCAAATTTGTAATAAGCGTTGATTGCAGCACCAAACTCATAACGCATGGTTTTGCCTTGCTCAACACCAAAAGATTCGCCCAAAAGCGTGTATTTTTCGTTTACAAAAATAAAACGAGAAGTTGCCGGAGCAATATTCACTTTTAGATTATCATTCTTTTTCCACAACATACCCGGACCAATTTGTAGATAGGCAGGAGAGAAAAATTGCGAAATTTTTGTGTTTGGATCATCAGGGTCCATACCAGCATCAAACTGGGTTTTGAAATTCAAGAAAAATGAATAATACCAATTTTCTGAAGCTCTTTTACCAACCACAGAGTTGATTTCTAATCTATCATCGGTTTTTTGTTGATTTTCGCCTTTGATTTTATTGATACCATAAGAGGCGATCAACTTGTTGTCCCACGTCCAATCATCTTTTTTATAATTGACATCGTAGTTAAGGCCAAAGCTCAAAGACAAGTTGTTTGATCCACCAGCTTGCCATTGAGAAAAACTCGATTGGCTACCCAATAAAGATACATTTCCTTTTTTGGTCCATCCGTTTGGTTTTTCTTCCGCTTTTTGTGCGTCTTCAGTAGATTTGTAAATGGTTTCTGCTGCTTTTTGTGCGTCAGTTTTCTCTGGTTCTTGAGCGATAGCTGCGCCCGAGACCAAAAGAGCACTGCATAAAACGAATACTTTTTTCATCTTTTTTAGTTAAATTTCTTGCAAAGGTAATAAAACCGATTATTTATTTTTATTTTTTTTGAAAATTGGTACTGCCGAGCATGCTTCGCCAAACATGATTGATCGGGCGTGATTCATCATCCGTTGGGTAGCCATTACATAGGCTTCTTCGGGGATAGGGTGCTTGGCGCATCCTTTGATAATCACTGGTTTATCGTCATAGATGGTAAAATCTAATTGATTGATAACTTGTTGATAATAAGCAATATCAAGTTGATGTAAATCGCCTTGTACCACCAATTTTGCATAGGGTTGCAAGTAAGATGATACTAACATCATTGCCCACGAGGGCAAAATGGCATCGGTAGTACAAGTAATGGCGACCAATTGGTCTTGATAGATGCTCCAATCAATGTCTTTGAGCGTTTGTCTAAATTCTTTTTCGCGCAAAACAAGACCTTCCAACAACCATTGCGAAATGTCGATTAGCATTGGTTTGTTCGTCGGAAAATAATCTTCGAGATCAAAAACCACCAAGCTGCTGTTGGCTACTTTGTTAACGATTTCTTCTGCCATAATTACAACATTCCGAGTTCGAGTTTAGCTTCTTCACTCATCATATCTTTGTCCCAAGGCGGGTCAAAAGTAAGTTCTATTTCGACGTCTTTTACGCTGTCGATAGATTTTATTTTTTCTTTGACTTCCATTGGCAAAGTCTCTGCAACAGGGCAGTTGGGCGAGGTGAGGGTCATCAGTATTTTGACTTCTCTATCTTCGTTGACAAATACGTCATAGATCAATCCTAGTTCGTAAATATCTACCGGAATTTCGGGGTCAAAAATTGTTTTGAGAACTTTCACGATATTTTCGCCAAGTTCGTTTACATTGATTTGTTCTTCCATATCATTATTTGGCTTGAAGGGCGATTGCATATAGTTTTATTTGTTTGATCATCGACACCAATCCGTTGGCACGCGTAGGCGACAAGTGTTCTTTCAAACCTATTTGGTCGATAAAGCTCATGTCAGCATTCATGATATCCACCGCATTTTGGTTAGAAAAAGCTCTTATCAATATGGCGATAATTCCCTTGGTTAATATCGCATCGCTATCAGCCGTAAAAACCACGTTTTGGTTGTCTTTATCGGCGTGAAGCCACACTCTCGATTGGCAGCCTTTGATGAGGTTTTCTTCTTTTTTGTATTGTTCGTCAATTAAAGGAAGCGATTTGCCAAGCTCGATAATGTATTCGTAGCGTTCCATCCAGTCGTCAAACATGGCAAATTCGTCAACTATTTCTTCCTGTATTTCTTTAATGGTCATGTTTTGTTTGTTTATTATTGTAGCATTTTTAGGGCTCTTTGCAAAGCCTCAATCATCAGGTCTATTTCTTTTTTGGTATTGTAAAAGGCAAATGACGCTCTGATAGTGCCCGGAATGTCAAAATAATTCATGATAGGCTGTGCACAATGATGCCCAGTGCGAACGGCAATACCTAGCTTGTCAATAATAGTACCAATATCATACGGATGAATACCCTCAAAGTTAAACGAAATAACCGATGCTTTGTTTGGGTGTGTACCATATATTTTGATGCCTTCGAGCTCATTCAACCGTTGAGTTGCGTAGTCGAGCAGCTCTTTTTCGTGTTTCGCGATTTGGTCAAAACCTATGCTGTTGAGGTAATCTACAGCTGTTCCCAAAACGATTCCGCCAGCGATATTTGGCGTTCCTGCCTCAAACTTGTGTGGCAAACAAGCATAGGTTGTTTTTTCGAAAGTAACCTCTTTGATCATTTCTCCACCACCCTGATAAGGAGGTAATTGATTGAGCCACTGTTCTTTGCCATACAAAATTCCCGTGCCTGTAGGCGCGCACATTTTGTGACCAGAAAAAACATAAAAATCACAGTCTAATGCTTGTACATCTGGTTTGAAATGTGGTACTGCCTGTGCACCATCAATCAATACAGCAGCGTTTACATCATGTGCCATTTCGATCATTTTTTTGATAGGATTGATGATTCCCAAAGCATTCGAAACATGATTTACGGCCACCAATTTTGTACGTTCGTTGAGCAAATTTTTATAAGCATCGAGGTCTAGCGAGCCATCTGCCAACATCGGGATTACTTTTAGTGTCGCTCCCGAGCGTTCGCAAACCATTTGCCAAGGCACAATATTGGAGTGGTGCTCTAGGTGCGAAACGATAATTTCGTCTCTAGCATCAAGCATTTCGCCAAAGCCGTTGGCGACAAGGTTGATCCCAAAAGTAGTGCCTGCCGTGAAGAGTACTTCGTGGCTGTGTTTGGCGTTGAGGTGCTGTTGTATTTTGCCGCGGGCTTCTTCATAAGCGTCGGTGGCTACCTGGCTTAGTTGATGCACTCCGCGGTGTATATTGGCATTGATTTCTTGATAATATTTAGCTTCTGCATCAATCACAATTTGTGGTTTTTGCGAAGTCGCTCCGTTGTCAAAATACACCAATGGCTTGCCGTTCACTTCTTGGGCAAGTATCGGAAAATCTCGACGTATTTTTTGTATATCAAAACTCATCATGTAGAGGCAAATTTTATAGGACAAAGGTACTAAATAATAAGGGAAAAATATTATTTAAATTTATTCTAAATTAATTTGAAATAAAACGATAAATTAATAGCTTTGCGGACAAATTAAATTTAATCTAAATAAGGGTATGAAAAAATTAGTCATGTTTTTTGCGGTAGCATTGCTAACAGTAGCATGTAAAAACGAAAATAAAAACACAGAAGAGCCAGTAGAAGCTCAGCGAATCGTGTCTTTGAGCGGAACGATTTCTGAGGTATTGGTAAATCTTGGTGAAGAAGATAATATTGTAGGAGTAGATGTAACCACAACTTATCCTGCATCGTTGACAGAAAAAGCAACCAATCTTGGCCACGTAAGATCTATCACAATAGAGCCTTTGTTGGCTTTGCAGCCTACGGTTATTTACGCCAGTAGCAAAGACGTTAACCCAGATTTGATGAAACAAATCAAAGAGGCAAACATTACTTTACATACGATCAATCAAGAATTTTCTGTAGAAGGGACGGCCAACCTTATCAAAGAAGTGGCAACCTCGCTAAACAAAGAAAACTACCAACCGATGGTAGACGAAATCAATAATAAAATCGAAAAAGTAATGCCGTTTGAGACTCAGCCAAAAGTGTTGTTTATCTACGCAAGAGGCGCAGGCAACATGATGGTGGCTGGGCAAAATACACCTTTAGACGCGGTAATCAACTTGGCTGGTGGTGTAAATGCTGCGCAAGGTTTTGAAGATTTTAAACCATTAACGCCAGAAGCACTTTTAGAAGCTAATCCGGATGTGATTTTAATGTTTGAAAGTGGTTTGCAAAGTATTGGTGGAGTAGACGGAATCATGCAAATTGAAGGTGTTGCACAAACCAACGCCGGAAAAAACAAAAAAGTAATCGCTATGGACGGACAATTCCTTTCTGGATTTAGCCCAAGATTAGGCGATGCAGTACTAGAACTAAACAAGCAATTGAGATAATGATCAAAAAAGTTCGAATAGCTAAGCTCACTTTATTTTTAGCATTGATACTATTAATTGTAGCATCCATGTTTGTGGGAGCTTATCAGTTTGAACACGGATTAATCGATACTTGTAAAAATTTATTGTTTGGAGGACAAATTGCTGATGCAGACCAATTTGTCCTTCTGCAATTAAGATTGCCTCGCATCGCAATGGCATTGCTAATTGGTAGTGCATTGGCTGTTTCGGGCACTTGCTTACAGGGCATGTTCAAAAACCCATTGGCCTCACCCGACCTCATCGGGATTACCTCGGGCGCGATGCTTTTTGCCGCGACAACCATAGTGCTGGGCGATCATTTTATACAATTTTTCCCAGATGCACTGACGTACTCTATCTTGAGCATCATGGCCTTTTTGGGTGCTATGCTCACCATGAGTTTTGTATATAAAATGTCATCATCGCAGGGCAAAACCAATGTAGTAATATTACTGCTTGCAGGGGTTGCCATTACGGCCTTATCTGGCGCAGTCACCGGCTTGCTTACTTATTTGTCTACAGACGAACAATTGCGCAACCTTACTTTTTGGACATTGGGCAGCCTTAGTGGTGCCAATTGGGTCAAAAACGGAATTTTGTTTGTGGTGGTAGCAGTGAGTTTTTACTTTTTGCTGCCCAAAGGCAAGAGCCTCAACGCTATGATGTTGGGCGAAAAAGATGCAGAACACCTTGGCGTACCGGTCGAAAAAACCAAAAAACAAATCGTGGTGTTATCTGCCCTAATGGTAGGTACATCGGTTGCTTTTGCAGGCAATATCGGTTTTGTTGGTTTGATTGTACCCTATATTTTGCGATTGCTTTTCCAGTCCAATTATGTGATTATTTTACCACTATCGGCCTTGCTGGGTGCATTTATTTTGCTTTTTGCTGATACGCTTAGCCGCACCATTGTGCAACCGACAGAGTTACCTATTGGTATATTGACAGCCATCATGGGCGCACCAGTTTTTATCGCTATTTTGATGAAATATAAAAAATCGATGTGATGCTACAAGTACACGATGTTTCTTATCAACACAAACAAATCCGTATTCTCCAAGACATTAATGTAGATATTCGTGCGGGCGAATTGATTGCAATTATTGGCCCGAATGGTGCAGGAAAATCTACTTTGTTGAGTTATATCAGTCATGAAATTAAGGCAGATAAAAACAAAGTTATTTTCAAAGACAAAGCTATCGAACAATGGGCTGTCAAAGAATTGCCTCAGCACAAATCAAAGTTTTCGCAACAACAATCAGCAGATATTTCATTGCCAGTAAACGAGGTAGTGATGATGGGCAGGTATCCGTATTTTAATGGCGAGCCTACGCAAAACGATATCGAAGTCACCACGCAATGGATGAAAGCCACAGACATTTGGCATTTGCGTGAGCGACTGTATGAGCATTTGTCTGGAGGCGAGCGCCAAAGGGTGCATTTGGCTAGAGTGTTGGCACAGCTCGATAATGCACAGCAGCAAAAATTATTGTTGATGGATGAGCCTTTGAATAATCTGGATGTTTCACATCAGTTTCGCATTCTTGATATTGTCCGAAAACAAACCCAACAAAACAACACAGCCATTGTGGTGATGCACGACATTAATCTGGCCGCTCAATTTGCAGATAGGATTTTGTTATTAAAAAATGGTAAATTAGCAGCGTTTGATACAGTCGATAAAGTATTGCAAGAAAAAATCATTAGTGATGCCTACGACTTTCCATGCACGATTACCCAAAACCCAATCAATAACCAACCATTAATATTATTTGGTATAAACAATAAAAGATGAATTCGACAATAAGTTTAAAAGAACAATGGGCAACGCTCAAAAAAGAGCAACCAAGATTAAGAATACGCAACGCGGCAAACGAGCTAGGTGTGAGCGAGGTAGAATTGCTCGCCACCAGAGTAGGAGAGGGCGTTACGAGATTAAACCCTGATTTTCAGGCAATTTTGTCTGAAATAGAATCATTGGGAAAAGTGATGGCTTTGACCAGAAACGAAGAATGTGTGCACGAACGCAAAGGCACGTATCTCAACGCCGATTTTTCTAATCCGCATGCTGGTTTGTTTGTGGGCGAAGATATTGACTTGCGTATTTTCTGGCGCTCTTGGACATCGGTATTTGCTGTGACAGACGAGGGGCCGAGAGGCACCATGCGCAGTATTCAGTTTTTTGCTAATGATGGCGATGCTATTCACAAAATATATCTTACCAAAGACAGTAATGTGGAGGCTTACGAGGCGTTGGTCAATAAATACACTGCAGATAATCAGTCGATGAGCGAAACGGTAGAGGCGTTGTTTGTAGATATGGACGAGCGTCCGGATGACGAAATAGATACCGAAGGTTTTCAAAAAGATTGGTTGGCACTCAAAGATACCCACGATTTTTTCATGATGATGCGCAAATATGGTGTTACCCGCACACAAGCATTGAGGTTAGCGCCAGATAGTTACCACGCTCATCAGATAGAAAAAGAGGCTGTCGTAAAAATGCTCGAAGAGGCTGCAGAAAGTGCTTTGCCAATCATGGTTTTTGTAGGTAACAAAGGCAATATTCAAATACATACAGGCAAAATAAAACGTACGTTGTGGCACGAAAGCTGGTTCAATATTATGGATCCAGACTTTAACCTTCACTTAGATATGGATAAAATTGCGCAAACTTGGGTGGTTCGCAAACCTACCGAAGATGGTATCGTAACGTCTATTGAAGTGTTTAACGAAATGGGCGAAATCATCGTACAGTTTTTTGGCAAACGCAAACCAGGAATCCCTGAGTTGGAAGACTGGAGAAAATTAGTCGAAAAAGTAGCTGAATAGTTTTTTGAATAATAATATCATCAAAGCGTAGTATTGACTGCGCTTTTTTGTTTTTAATATGATTTTTATCATTCGTAGAATGTGTAAAAAAAACGTAACTTTGCTCGAAATTTTAGATTTAGAATATGTCTACATTTCATCCACTCAAAGTTATAGATATCAAAAGAGAAACACCAAAATCGGTTTCTGTCGCTTTTGATGTACCCAATAATTTACAATCAGATTATCAATTTGTCGCAGGGCAATATGTAAATATCAAACATATTCATCAAGGCGAAGAAATCAGAAGGTCTTATTCTATTTGCTCTTCACCCAATGGCAACGAGCTTAGGGTGGTGGTAAAAGCACAAGAAAACGGTATTTTTTCTACTTATGCCAATAGCCAGTTAAACGTAGGTGATATACTCGAAGTAGGTACGCCAGAAGGTAGATTTGTGTTTGAGCCAGAGGCTAGCCAAGCACGCACAATTTTGACAATTGCTGCAGGAAGCGGTATCACACCAGTGATTTCGATAGTACAAAGTGTTCTCGAAAGCGAGCCAAAAAGCAAAGTGGTACTTATTTATGGTAACCAGACGGTAGAAGAAACCATTTTTTACCAACCGATACTGGCTTTGCAAGAAAAATATCCAGATAATTTTAAAGTATATTTTACTTTTACCAGAGCACAGGCAGACGATGCGCACTTTGGCCGTATAGACAAACCATTGATCAACTATGTGACCAAAAACAAACACAAAGATGAGCGTTTTGACCTTTATTATGTATGCGGACCTGAAGATTTGATTCTAAAATCGAGCGAAATTTTAGAAGAGAATGGTGTGGATAAAGAAAAAATCAAATACGAATTATTTACACCTATAGAAAATAACCAGTCCGAGGTACAAACCGAAGGCCAGTCCGAGCTTACCGTTACAGTTGACGGCGTCACAACTACTTTTGTGATGGACAAAAAAACAGATATACTTTCGGCAGCGCTCAAACAAGGTCTCGATGCGCCTTATTCTTGCCAAGGTGGTATATGCAGCTCGTGCATGTGTCGCGTGCTCGAAGGCGGCGTAGAGATGATGAGTAACCATATTTTGACCGATGAGGAGATTGAGGAAGGGCTTATCTTGACTTGCCAATCGCACGCAGTGACAGACAAATTGGTCATCGATTATGACGATGTATAATTTTTGACGATAAACAAAAACCTCTCAAAGACTTTATTTTTGAGAGGTTTTTGCTTTTTTAAAAGAGTTGATAAAATAAACGCCTTTGGTGCTGTCTTTGCAGTTTATTAAATACTCCATAAAATAAATTCTTTTTGACACACTAGATCGGTGCAAATACAATTTTCTGCCTGATTCGAAATACAAAACAGGTTTTTTGTTTTCTAGCTTCCAATTTCCAAAAGAGTAATAGGTAGTGTCTTTGTCTTTTTTTGGAAAAGTAGTCGAATGCACAAAAGTCATATCTGGTTTAAGATGAAGCGTTTTTATGTTAGCCGCTACATAAGCGTCTTTCATTTTTCTTTCTATCAACATTATCCTTGTTTCTACAAAATTGGGAGGAGATAAATAATACTCTCCAACCCAATTATCCTTTGAATACGGTTGATTGACATACACAAACGAGCACCCGATAATTGCAATAATTACCAAGAAAAAATACAGCACCAGGCGTTTTATTCGTTTGGTCAATTTCATCCAAAAATTTCTTTTTTACTTTTTTTAAAGTATCTTAGCCACTAAGATAAAAAAATTAATAAAACTTATGATGAAAAAACTTTTTCTTTTATTAATCACCTTTTCAACCGCAGTTTTTGCACAACACAACAATCCCAACCCTGGGTATTGGCAACAACAGGTCGATTATCAGATGGATGTACACATGAATGTAGATAACTACAATTATACAGGTACACAAAAACTTACCTACACCAACAATTCTCCCGATACTTTGCATCGTGTTTTTTATCATTTGTATTACAATGCTTTTCAGCCAGGTAGCGAGATGGATAATAGGCTAACATCTATCGAAGACCCAGACAAAAGAATGGTAAAAACTATCAAAAACGAAAAAGGTGAAGAAAAAGTAATCAGTGCCATTGGTGAATTAAAACCAGACGAAATCGGTTTTTTGAAAGTTACTCAATTACAACAAGACAATATCGATATTACCCCAAAAGTAGTAGGTACTATCCTCGAAGTAGATTTGGCCAAACCTTTGTTGCCGGGTAAATCTACCCAGTTGAATATGACCTTTGAAGGGCAAGTGCCGGTGATGGTGCGTAGAGCAGGGCGCAACTCTAAAGAAGGTGTTGCTTTGTCAATGTCGCAATGGTATCCAAAAATGGCCGAATATGACTTTGAAGGTTGGCATGCCGACCCATATATTGCTAGAGAATTTCACGGTGTTTGGGGCAATTTTGATGTAAAAATCACCATAGATAAAGAGTATACTATTGGCGCATCGGGTTATTTGCAAAACAAAAACGAAATAGGGCACGGTTATCAAGACGAAGGTGTAAAAGTGAAACATCCGCGCAAAACCAAAGAGCTTACTTGGCATTTTATCGCACCCAACGTACATGATTTTGCTTGGGGTGCCGACCCAGATTATATCCACGACAAGGTGATGACAGACAACGGCATCGAATTGCATTTTTTCTATAAAGACAATAAAGAAATCAAAGAAAATTGGAAAAAACTTCAGCCCAAAACGGTAGATTTGATGAAGTATTTTGAAACCGTGGTAGGCGAATATCCATACAAACAATATTCGGTTATTCAAGGTGGTGACGGTGGTATGGAGTATGCCATGTGTACACTTATTACAGGCGAGAGAAAACTAGCCAGTTTGATAGGCGTTACCGCACACGAGCTAGCACATATGTGGTTTCAGCACATGTTGGCGACCAACGAAAGCAAACACCCGTGGATGGACGAGGGCTTTACGTCTTTTATCTCTGACCTTGCGGTAAATCAAATCATGGAAAAACACGAGCAAGAAGACGAAAATCCTTTCCAGACGATGTACGGTAATTATTATTATTTGGTACAAACAGGTAAAGAAGAACCATTGACTACTCATGCCGACAGATACGCGTCAAACCTAAGCTACGGGATTGCATCTTATACCAAAGGAGCAATTTTTATCACACAGCTAGCTTACATTATCGGTTGGGATAACACCATGAATACGCTTCAGCAGTTTTATACCGATTATCGTTTTTCGCATCCTACGCCCAACGATTTTAAACGTACGGCAGAGAAGGTGAGTGGCGCGCAGCTCGATTGGTATTTGATTGATTGGACACAAACGACCAAAACCGTTGATTATGGTATCAAAACCGTAGACGGAAATGAGATTACGCTTGAAAGAATTGGCGAAATGCCGATGCCTATAGATTTGGTAGTTGTTTACGAAGACGAAACTACCGAGAGTTATTACATCCCGAACGACTTGTTGCGTTGGACAAAGCCTAATCCGTATCCAAACGTAAACCGTACTGTTTTGTCGCCATGGGGATGGGCAACAACAACTTATACAGTCAACGCCAAAGCAGGCAAAAAAATAAAAGCTGTTGCCATCGACCCGTCATCGTTGATGACAGATGTAGATTTGAGCAACAACACATATGTGAATGAATAATTTGCTTGACAAAAATCAAAAAAAGAACCTGTGCAATGGCGCAGGTTCTTTTCATTTTGGATAATAGTTGTTGTAAAAATCGCTTCCTCAAAGATTATTTAATTTCTGTGAGAAAAACATCTTTGGGTTGTCTCACCTTTTTTAGATTTACCAACCAATCATTAGCTGCATCACGATGTCCTAAAACAAGGATGGTAGCAGATTTTAAACCTTTTTTGTCTAATTCGAGCAAACGATCTAGGTCTTCGTTTACAAAGCCTTCCATCGGTGTAGCATCTACTTTTAGCATGGCTGCTGCGGCAACAGCTGTACCAAACCCAATATAAGCTTGCTTGGCTGTGTGGCTTGCTTGCTGCTCTTCTGTCATGGCAAAAAGCGTGGCTTTTAAGCCTTTTTTGTATTCATCTGTGGTGTCTAGAGGCAAACCTCTTTCGGTGTTCATGTGGTCAAAAATCGCATCGATACGTTGGTCTGTATATTTATCCCACGAGGCAAAAATCAACACATGAGAGCCTTCAACTATTTGTGGTTGGTTAAAAGCTACTTTCTGTATTTTTTCTTTTAATGCTGGGTCAGAAACTGCGATAATCTCGAAAGGCTGCAAACCAGATGAGGTAGGTGCTAAATGCGCAGCATCAATAATTTGATCAACCAATTTTTGGTCAACTGCTTCGCCATTCATTCTTTTGGTGGCGTATCTCCATTGTAGGGCATTGAGTAATTCCATAATTGCTTATTCTTTTAGGCAAAGATAAAACAATCAAAGGGCTTTGTCTATTGATGTAGGTCAATAAAATAAAATTAAATATAAGTTACCGTATAGTCAATTATTTGTAAATTTGCTATGGTACAGTAATCAAAATTAGCGGCGAAATGGCACAATTAAACCTAAAACCAATCGAGCGTGTTAGCACCATTAGCAAAAAAGATTTTATCAATAAATACGTAAAACCACAAATACCAGTTGTGGTAGAGAATCTGACAGAAGATTGGCCAGCGTATGACAAGTGGCATTTGTCTTATATCAAAGATATTGCCGGCGATAAGGTAGTGCCGTTGTATGATGATAGACCAGTAAAAGCCGAAGATGGTTTTAATGAAGCGCATGCAACCATGAAAATGCGTGATTATGTAGATTTACTCGAGAAAGAGCCAACCAATTACCGTATTTTTTTGTACAATATCATGAAAGAAGTGCCACAGTTGCGTCAAGATTTTCGATGGCCAGACATCGGTTTGCGATTGGTAAAACAACTGCCGATGCTTTTTTTTGGTGGCGAAAACGCCAAAGTTTTTATGCACTTTGACATAGATTATTCTAATATTTTACATTTTCATTTTCACGGCGAAAAACAATGTATCATTTTTCCGCCAAGTCAAACACCTTATATGTACAAAGTACCCCATTCTTTGATTTCGCGTGAAGACATCGATTTTGACCAGCCCGATTTTGATAAATTTCCGGCACTTAAGCAAGCACAAGGTTATGTGTGTAACCTTAAACATGGTGAAATGATGTATATGCCCGAAGGATATTGGCATTACATGAAATACCTCACGCCAAGTTTCTCGATGAGTTTGAGAGCTTTTCCGCGAAGCCCCAAGTTTTTGATGAAAGCCGCCTACAACGTAGCCATTATGCGACACTATGACAATTTTATGCGCCGTCGAAAAGGGCAACAATGGATTGACCAAAAAAATGAAAGAGCTATCACAGAAACCCATAAAAAATTAGGTATAAAGTAGTGAGCAAACCTTATATAGATGTTGATACAGCCCGAAAAAAACTAGAATATTACTGTGCTTATCAAGAGCGTTGCCACCAAGAGGTGTTGCAAAAACTAAAACAATTAGGGATGCAACAACAAGCCTCAGATCATATTATTGCTCACTTGATTACACATAATTTTTTGAACGAAGAGCGCTTTGCTATTGCTTTTGCACGTGGCAAACACCGCATCAAATATTGGGGAAAGTTGCGCATAGAACGCGAACTCAAATTTAGAGATATTTCTAAGTACAATATCAACAAAGCTATCAAACTTTTGGACCAAGAAGATTATTTGACCAATTTTGAAAACTTGGCGAATCACAAGTGGACATCGATAACCGAGCAAAACCTGACAAAGAAAAAACAAAAATGGAGCGGTTTTTTAATCAGAAAAGGATATGAATATCACTTAATCTACGAAAAACTTGAAGAATTGCTTTTGAGCAAAAACGAATGATATTTGACTAAATTTGACGAATTTAACCCTGATTTAACTAGTTTTTCGGCTTTTTTTGTGTATATTTGTAAAACACTAATCTAAAAAAAATAAAAAAGTTATGAGTAAAACAGGAAACACTTTAGTCGCTATTATTGCCGGAGCAGCAGTAGGAGCAGTAGCAGGAATTTTGATGGCGCCAGAAAAAGGAGAAACTACACGTAAAAAGTTAGGTAAAGGCATCAAATCTGGGACAGACGAACTCAACAAAAAGTTTGACGATTTGAAAAGCCAGGTAAAAACGGCATTAGACAACAAAAAAACTGATTTCAAATCAACCATGAATTCATTGGTAGATACTGCAGAAGACAAGTCTGAAGACATTATCGATGCATTAGAAAAAAAATTAAAAGACTTAAAAAGCAAAGCCAATAATGCAGCTGCTGAGGTGAAAAATCAAACCAAATAATATTATATGCCTGATAATAAAGAATTTGCGGAGCATTTGAATGATGTAAAAGCAGAGGCAGAGGCATACATCGACAAAACCACAGAATATTATAAGCTGCTGTCTTTAAAGGCAGCAGCAAAAGTATCTAGCACAGTCGCTAGAGTGATGTTGGTCGCTGTGATGATTGCTTTTGCGCTTTTCTTCTTATCTGTCGCCGCAGTAGTTTTTATCGGAAACCTCACAGGCAGCATGGTCACTGGTTTGCTTGTGGTGGCGGCTTTGTATGTCGTTTTATCAGTAGTGATGTATTACTTTGGACGTCATTTTATAGACCCAGCGATTATCAGCGGTTTTACCAAAGTGTTTTATAAAAACGATGCCGATGAATAGAAAATACACCTCCTATAAAGAAATAGAAAGAGACCTTGAGATTGTGAAAGTCGAAAGAGAAATTCACAAACAAAAAATTTTCCGTACTTTTGGTCGGGCAAGGAGTGGTGTGTCTAATTTTGCGAAAGGAAACATGCTCAAATCGGCATTGACTTCTGCGTCAAAATTAGCCATTACGTTAGGCAAAAGCAGTAGTCTCAAGAGTTTGATTTACTCCTATTTGCTACAAACAGCTGTCAAAAAGATTTTTAATAGATAATAAACAAAAGCCTGCTAATGAATCAACTAGCAGGCTTTTTTTATGAATTAGTAGCCCAAATAGGGCACATCGGTTTCGCTAAAACAAACGCCTTGTTGTTCGAGCTCTGCCAGTACAGGTTCGTAAACTTCTTTACTGATAGGTAGTTGAACGCCCGGAGTTTTAATCTTTCCGTTTAATATTTGCAAAGACACAATACCCACAGGCAGGCCTACTGTTTTGGCCATGGCAGTATAGGTTTGGTCTTCGCCAATAGTTACCATTTTGGAGTCTATTTGTTTTTTCTCTCCGTTGATTTCGTACCCAAATTTGTGATACATCACAATCATGTCTTTGTCTTCGGGAGCAAGTCGCCAGCTATCGGTAAGTATTTTTTCGAGAATCTGAGCTGGTGTTGCATCTTTCAAACCAACAATTTTTTCGGGATTAAAAATGTCTAATTCTTCTAATTTTTCCCATTGGATATCATCCTGGTCAATACCCAATTGATAACGTGTTTTGAGTTCGACCGAGTCAGTAAGGCTAAAAGGCAAAAACGAATTGATAAAATCGCGGTAACTCATGGTTTCTGAGCCTTCCATCACATAGCTATCGTCTGTCATACCTAGTTGCACAAACATGTTCCAAGCGCGTGAAAAGCCTACTTTACGGATGGTGCCGCGGTATAAGGTGAGTATATCGTCTAGGCCATAAATGCTGCGATATTTGAGTGAGTCGCGATTGGCATACCCTTCGAATCGGCCATATCCTTCGATGTCAAAAAACTCTGTTCGTCTAAAAAGTTTGTGATAAGGAATATACTTGTAAGTGCCTTCTTGGATAAACTTTGCCGTGCCGCCTTGCCCTGCCAATACCACATTGCGCGGATTCCAAGTAAATTTGTAGTTCCATAAATTGGTGTCTGATTCTGGCGCTACCAATCCACCACAAAAAGATTCAAACAAAAGCATTTTGCCACCCTTTGATCTAATTTCGTCAATAACTTTCATGGCGCTCATATGGTCGATGCCGGGGTCTAGTCCGCACTCGTTCATAAAGATGAGGCCTTTGGCTTTGGCTTCTTCGTCTAAGGCTTTCATCTCGTCGCTGATGTATGATGCGGTAACTATGTGTTTGCCAAATGTCAAACAATCTTTGGCAATGGTGATGTGCATAAAAGCGGGCAACATTGAGATGACAACGTCTGCATCTTGTATAATTTGCTGACGAAGAGTGGTTTGCTCTAACGAAAAAGCAACTGCTTTGCCGTTGGGGTGTTGGTTGATTTTTTGTTGTGCCGCCGCCAAAGATAAATCGGCAACGGTAACTTGATATTGATATTCGGCAGAATGATCGAGCAAATATTTGATTAAACTAGAGGCCGATCGTCCTGCGCCAATCACAGTGATATTTTTCATGGATAATAAGTTGTTTTTTAAACCACTAAATTACTAAAAAGAAGTTAGCAATTAAAAAACTACAAGTTATTTCTGTTAGTTACTACAAGACAGTCTATTGTAGAGCCTTTCTGCTTTTGGGTAATTTTTTTCTTTGGCAATTTTCAGGTATTTGCAGGCATTTGCAAGGTCGTATTTTGCACTGTAAGAGAGCCCGATGATAAACTCTATACGGCCGTTGTCTTTCAAATTTGGGTTTTTGAGTGATTTTTTGAGTAATACAATAGCTTTTTCAAAGTCTTTTTTGCCGCTGTAATATAAGCCCAAGCTTTGGATAGCAGCATAGTTTGTAGAGTCGAGCGATATGGCTTTTTCAAAAGCCTGTGCAGCTTCTTCTTTTTTTCTTTGCGCCATCAATCGTGTGCCTATGTCGCTTTGTGCTTTTGACAGCAAAGAGTCGATATTTATTTTTAGGTCTAATTGCCCCAATTTATTTTTTTCTTTATCGATAAAAGTAAACAGTTGTTTGTTATCGTATTGTGTGCTTGATAACGCATGGATAGTAAGGTTTAGTGCTTCAGGGCTTTCGTGTATGTCGTTAAAATGTCGGTAAGATTTAAAAATTTCTGCGGTGTCTTTTCTCGTGATCATTTCTTTCAAAAGAATTTTGTAGATATCAATACTCCAAGCTCGTCTATAAAAAGACGATTTTAGATAATGGTAAGCGCTGTCATTTTCTTTCCTTTTTTTGAAGATATAATAGGTGTAAAAATCTGATTTGCCAATATATGGATTGATTTTGTTGGCCTTTCTAAAATATTGTAATGCGTTATCAAAATCATCATTAACATAATATAACGTACCGATATATTCTTCATAAGACCCGGTAGAAGTCAGCAAAATATTCGGAAACTTAGGCGTAAGATTGATAATCTCGTCCGCAGTCATTTTTGGTTTGAGTGTAATATCTTTATGTACAGGGTCATGATAAATTTTGGTTTCGAGCATCATGGTTTTGTAGCTATAATAAGACACATAGATAGGCACAATGGCAAGGACAAGCAAAACAACGCCCGAAACTGTGTAGGGTGTTTTTATTGTATCAATTGGCTTATTTTCTTTACTCGATGCCGAGTTTATCATGGTGATTACCAAAAGCAGTAAAAAGCCTAGCTGCATAGTAGGACGGTATAACGGAAAGTTGAAAGAAGCATCGACACCGTAAGAGACAAGCAACATCAAAGCCAAGAATGCAAGCATTTGCTCGTCACTTTTTTTGCTTTTGATAAACTTTTTTAGGTTGACGATCAGCACATAAACAAAAATAGAAAAATAGATGAATGCACCAAAAATCCCGATTTCTGCTAGTAATTCAAAAAAATCGTTGTGCGCGTGCAAAGAAAAATTGTTCCTTTTTGGTGGTTCGTATGGTGTTGCCTCAATACTCCAGTTGCCTATACCATAGCCCGTAATAGGATTTTTTTTAGACATCTCGATGGCGTTGCGCCACAGTTTTAAACGTGCTTGAGCACCTGCACTCTCGGTATTTATTTCTTGTAAACGATCTACCGCTGAGGCACTACCAAATCTGCCACCACCATCGGCTCTACCTTTGACGTATTGAGTAAAAAACAACGAGGCAATCAAAGGCAAGACAATGTATAGACCCTTAGAGATAAAAAAAGATTTTTTTTCGGATTGTTTATAAAAATAGATAAAAAATACGATAGAAAGTAAAATTAATGTCAATAGCGATGCCCGTGCATTGATAAAAAAGACAACGGCTGTGGTCAAAAACATCGCAAAACTCAATAGTTTTTTCTTCCACTTTTGAGGAATATAGATAATGCCTACAACGATAAAAGGAATTTTAAACAGCATACTTGCTGAAAAAACATTCACATTACCAGCATTACCACGCAAATAAGTTTTTACCTGTTTAGATAAATCACCATCTACGGTCAAGTTTATTTTTTCTAATACAACACCTGCTTGTATCAAGCCTATAAGCCCAACAATAAAACAAAGTTGATACAATAAGTACATTCGGTTTTTTAGCAATATGAAAACGTTCACAAACGCTGTGAATATGATAATAATTTGTGTAAACCTATAAATACTAACGATTTGATTATTGGCCACAAAAATTGAAAGCCCACAAAGAGCCACAAAAGCAAAGTAAGCCCACAAGAGATAACCGCCCTTGAGCCAGTGCTTGGCATGATTTTTTCGCAAACGAGGGCAAAACAGCTGAGCTCCGGCAACTAATATGTTGAGTATATTGATGTAAAAAATCTGTGTTTCTGCATTTCGTATACCTCCAATAGGAAAAAGATCAATCAACAAATAAGCGCTGATGATAGCGAGAACAATATAGTCAAACAGGTCTAGTTTGGCACTGTTTTTAGAGTGAGAATTTGAGCGCATGGTGGTGAATATTAGAGTTTTATAGAAATTTTTCTATTTATCTGTCTCTAAATGTGATTTTTTTAAAAATTTAATAACAAATCTAACCAATTATTTTATATCTCACAAGCTTTTTGTATTCAGCGAATAACGAATGAATCACAAGATATTGGTTGCAATAATGAGAAATAAAAACAATAAATACTAAGAAATTTCCTATCTTTGGTAAAACAAATTATCATGCATAAAACAATTATCGGAGCAGCCGCAATAATGGGTCTGCTGAGCATTATTCTCGGTGCGTTTGGCGCCCATGCACTCAAAGAAATACTCTCTCCCGATCAGCTAGTTAGCTTCGAAACAGGCGTTCGTTATCAAATGTATCACGCGTTGTTTTTATTGTTTGTTGGCACTACCGGCAAAATCAGTGACAAACAGAAAAAAACAGTGTTTATGCTTACCTTGGTTGGCGTAATCTTCTTTTCAGTCTCCATCTATTTACTATCGACAAAAGCAGTAACAGGTATCGATTTTTCTTTTCTCGGGCCAATCACACCCATCGGCGGATTGTTTTTAATTATTGCATGGGCAACCCTTTTCTTTTCAGTATTACGACAAAAAACAACGAATAATTAAGCAGTCTTCAAATTTATTTTTAAGTTTGCATACTGTAACAACACAATTTAATAGACCATGAGCGTATCAAAAACAATTTCTTTAGAAAAATATGGTATTTCTGATGTAAAAGAAATTATTTATAATCCTTCTTATGAAGATTTGTTTAAAGCAGAAACAGACCCAAGCTTACAAGGGTTTGAAAAAGGACAAGAGACAGAGCTAGGGGCAATAAACGTAATGACTGGAGAATTTACCGGCCGTTCGCCCAAAGACAAATATATAGTAAAAGACAGCATTACAGAAAACACCGTTTGGTGGACATCTGAGCACGCTGTCAACGACAATAAACCTATCGACCAAAACACTTGGAATGCCTTAAAAAACAACGCCGTCAAATGCCTTTCAGGTAAAAAACTGTACGTAGTAGATGCGTTTTGTGGTGCCAACGAAGACACCAGACTCAAGGTAAGATTTATCGTAGAAGTAGCTTGGCAAGCACACTTTGTGACCAATATGTTTATCCGTCCGACAGAAGAAGAATTAGCCAATTTTGGTGAGCCAGATTTTGTCGTAATCAATGCTTCCAAAACAACTTTTGAGGATTATAAATCATACAACCTCAATTCGCCAGTTTACATCGCCTTTAACCTCACCGAGAAAATCCAATTGATTGGTGGTACTTGGTATGGAGGAGAGATGAAAAAAGGCTTGTTCTCAATGATGAACTACTATTTACCACTCAAAGGTATTGCCGCGATGCACTGTTCGTCAAACGTAGGTAAAGATGGCGATGTAGCCGTATTTTTCGGGCTTTCTGGAACAGGGAAAACCACCTTGTCAACAGACCCAAAACGCCAATTGATTGGCGATGATGAACACGGATGGGACGAAGACGGAGTGTTTAACTTTGAAGGCGGATGTTATGCCAAAACGATTAATCTAAGTGCAGCACAAGAGCCAGAGATTTACAAAGCTATCCGCAGAGATGCTTTGCTCGAAAACCTTACGGTAGATGCCAACGGAAAAATCGATTTTTCTGACGATAGCGTAACACAAAATACCAGAGTATCATACCCAATCTATCATATCGATAATATCGTAAAACCAGTATCAAAAGCAGGTCACGCCAAAAAGGTGATTTTTCTTACTGCCGATGCCTTTGGAGTGATGCCTCCAGTATCAAAACTTACACCAGAGCAAACAAAATATTATTTCTTGTCAGGGTTTACCGCAAAATTGGCGGGTACAGAGAGAGGAGTTACCCAGCCAGAGCCAACTTTCTCGGCTTGTTTCGGGAAGGCCTTTTTATCGTTACACCCAACCAAATACGGCGAAGAATTGGTCAAAAAAATGGAAGAGCACCAAGCAACAGCTTATATGGTAAACACTGGGTGGAACGGAACCGGTAAGAGAATTTCTATCAAAGATACTAGAGCAATTATCGACAGTATCTTGGATGGGTCTATCGAAGATGCAGACACCAAAGTAATGCCAGTATATAATCTCGAAGTACCTACGTCGCTAAACAATGTAGACGATAGTATTTTGGATCCGAGAGACACTTATGCAGATGCTGCTGAGTGGGAATCAAAGGCAAAAAATTTGGCCAAATTATTTGTAGATAATTTTGTACAATATACCGACAACGAAGAAGGGAAAAACCTTGTAAAAGCAGGGCCGCAGTTGTAATTAATCAACATACATTAAAAAAAATCTGACAAGCTATATGGTTTGTCAGATTTTTTTATGTCTAATTTGTTGTTTGTTCAGATACTTTTTTGGGCGGTAAAAAAAACTTCATCGGATGTTTTTTAAAATATATCCAAACAGAGGCAAACAAAGACCTGATCTCTCTCAACGGAATATTTCTAGAGCGCAAAGCCAAACTTAATGAAAGTCCAAAACTCACAATAAAATTCATAAATCCGATAATAATTAACCCAAGAATACACCAAAACCAAGTGATGGCACTTAGTTCAAAGTTTGCCCCATAAGCGCCTAGAGCAATGTTACCGCTTACAAAAGTGATGTGTCTGATGTCGATGTTGAGTCCCAAAAATATACCTACGGAGTGTGCGCTACCCATAAACACACCAAACCAAAAGTTTGATGCAATGCCAGGCCATTTTTTCTCGAGCCAATTGGCCAATTTTTCTGCACGCCTTGCCCCAATGGCTTGCTTGAGCGTTGGATTTTCTTGTATGCGATAATATACTTGGTTGTGTTTGTTTTTATTAGAAACATTACCAGAAATAATTCCTGACAAAAACAAAAATACCCCAGCAATCGCAGCGTGAAAAATCGCTAACGAATGTATTGGGCTGGTATCGCTGATAAGTGTTGGCCACTTGGTATCAGCAATATTCACGCCTGTAACCAGATCAAACACCCAAATAACGAGCAATGCGACAGGAAAAGCCATGACTACATTACCCAAAAAAGCAATAAACTGCGAACGGAAAAGCCTCGCAAACAAATTGGCAAATGCCGAGTGTTTGTCAGTAGATTTAGTCTGATTTTTTTTGCCTTCTTCAACAGCTTTTATAATTGTAGTTGCTGTCATTGCTGGTTGTTTGGTCGCCAAGGCAAATCCAAAGAGGTAAATAATAATAAACCCGATGGCGTAGTTCATACTGTACAAAAAAGCTGCGCCAAAATCACTAGTATGCACTTTTGACAACAATATTTTGAAGACACACAAAAAACCAACAATGAGCCCAGCACCAAGGGCAGCCTTGAACATTTTGAGGTATTCTTTGGCGGTCTCGGTGATGTAATGCTCTCCAGTTTTGGCGTTGTATTGGGTAATTTCGTACGAAATGAGTTGCGTACTTTCGTTGATTAACGATTTTACATTGTTTTTATAACAATTGTACTCGATAAGTTGCACTGCCAAGTTTACCGATTTTTTTTTGCGTTCAAAAGCATTGTCGGCGACCAATAGCGAGAGTAAGAGTTTCATACGCCCGAGCTGTTGTCTGATGCGCAAAAGGCTTTGATTGACTTTGATAGTGATGCCAAATTTTGCACTATTCTTGAAAGCTTTTTCTACAAATTCTTCACATTGTTTGTGTAGTATCAGTAGCTGTTTATAGTTGAGATCGTCAGCGGTCATCGCCGCCACCTCACCAGATCGTATTTTGTTTTCTATTTCGAGAAATTCTCTTTCAAAAGCAGTAAAAGGGCTTTCGAGGTGGTTGTATTCGGGCACCATCCTGATGATGTTACTTTCCATCGCTCTACCACTCATCCGTTGGGTAATGAGCCCCATAGCAAAAAGCGTTTCTGACAAGGGCGACATACCTGAGATATCTCCTTCAAATATATCTTTGAATTGTAACAAATCAAACAACTCTATATACTCGTGAAATTCTACTTTTTGTAGCCAAATATAATCAGTTTCTTTATAAAAAACCTGATTGAGCACATACTCTAAGGTTTCTTTTTGTGGTTGTAAAGGAAGTATTTTTGCGGTTAATCGTTTGCGGACTTCATATAAAAAATCGGAGTCTTGCAATATACCAGTGTCTGATATCATGCGTCTAAACTCTCTGTTTTTTAAAATGTTTTTGAGGTATTTGCCCAACAATATTCTGTGATCGTTGTGTTCTATAAGGTAGCTAATGAGCTCGGTGATGCTCACATGAGCTATCTTTGTGGGGCGATTAGGTCTAAAATAGGTGACAATGTCGTATATAAAATAGAGTTCGTCTTGCAACATCACAGTATCTCCAACGATATGTTTTTTAAAAATATCAGACAGTTTGATGTTTTGATATGTTTTTTTGTTTAATTTCATAGCTTCAAATCAGTTGCTCATTCTTATTACCATGCATCAAGAGATAGAAAGAAAATTCAAGGTTAAAAATACTACTTTTTTAGAGGATAGCAGATCCAAATTCAAAATAGTTCAGGGATATCTTAATTCTGATCCAGAAAGGACAGTGCGCATTCGTCTAAAAAATGACCGAAGTTTTATTACTATCAAAGGCAAAAGTAACAAAGCAGGAACTGTGCGAATGGAGTGGGAAAAAGAAATTGATTTTTCTGAAGCAGAGCAGTTGTTAAAACTTTGCGAAGACTTTGTCATCGAAAAAACCAGGTATGAGGTGTCTTTTGCCGATCAACTTTTTGAGGTAGATATTTTTGAAGGTCACAATCAAGGATTGATTATGGCTGAGATAGAATTGACCTCAGAAAAACAAACCCTAACCAAGCCAAGCTGGTTAGGGGATGAGGTTACAGGCGATGTGAGGTATTATAATGCGTATTTATCACAAAAACCTTACATCACTTGGTGATTTTTATAACGAAAACTCTTTCAGGTCTTTTTTCTCAACTTCCTTCAGTTGTTGTATGGCTTCTAGTTCTTCAAGGTCAGCCAATAGCTCTTCGCGAGTCTCCTCGTATCCTTCGGGTAATTTTTCTATTTTTACCTTCAATACACCTTTTCTGGTAGTATTGTTGGCAGTAATTTCTTTAAAAGCAGCCTTAGACAAGTCTATTTGGCGTCCTTTTATATAAGGTCCGCGGTCGTTGATGGTCACAATTACCGATTTTCCGCTGGCCAAGTTAGTTACTTTTAGCCGTGTTCCAAAAGCTAATGTTTTGTGTGCAGCTGTAAGCAAGTCATTGCTAAAAATTTCGCCATTGGCAGTTTTTCTACCGTTAAATTTATCATGGTAGTAAGAAGCACGGGTAGAGGTGTACAATACTTCGACTTCGTCATCCAATGCTAGCAAAGATTGATTGATGTCTTCAATTTTTGATGACAACTCTACTTCTGCCTTTTTTTCTGCAATCATTTCAAGACTATCGGCCACAGCCAAATATTGGTCTTCTTTAGAAATGCTAGCCTCGTTTGTGTTTGCTTCATCAATTGTATCGACCCCAAAAGCATATACTAAGGCAGCCCCGACAATTGTAGCAAAACCAATGATGATGTAATTTCTAAATTTTTTCATGAAAATGTTTTTAGTTAAACATTCCAGGCAACCATGCGCTCCACGGTATCCTAGATAATATAAGGACAAGCCCAATCGCATAAAAAACCGCGATAGATTTAAACTTGGCACTGTCTGTATTCTTCTTTTTATGTTTAGACCACCCGATAGTGATCAAAACAATAGCGATGATATTAATTAACGGATGCTCCAAAGCAGTCAATCGAAGTTCAGCGTTACCCATGGCGTTACCGCTAGTAAGCATATCAAAACCTTTTTGAGAAACAAAGTATAAAATTAATCCTACCAATAATTGGATGTGGGTGAATATCAAACCAAACAATCCAATTCTTTTATCAGACGCTTTAAAAATTCGACCAGATGTCAACCCCAAAAAAGAGTTTACTACAGCAACCAATAGTGCTAGTAATGCTAGATAGGCAATCCCTGAATGTGCCTCAAGTAAAATTTTATACATATATAATGTGTTAAGAATGCTGGGCAAATATATAAATTAATTTTTAAATCAAATTTCTGTTAACAAATGTTTGTGTTTACCTTGTTGGTAATTAGAGTGTTAAACAAAAACAGTGCCAAAAACCAAAAAAACCATTAAATAATATTTGGAAGTTGTATAAAAAGTGTTTTATATTTGCACCCTCAATCAGCGAGATATGTTGGTTGCGGGAGTACAGAAACAGTTTGATGAGTTGAATGAAAAAAGATTTGAAAAAAAATCAAAAAACATTTGGCTAGTAATAAAAAGTGTTATACTTTTGCATCCGCTTCCTGAGAGAAGCATAACAGATTAAGCGAGAGTAACGAATGAGTTGCTATTAGATTAAGAGTAATAAGTACATAGACATATTGAATTGACAGCAAAACAAGAAGCTAAGTAAGAGATTTCTTGAGTTTTATTGGATACAAATTAAGATTTATACGATGAAGAGTTTGATCCT
>JBFHGP010000017.1:0-26081 GCA_041583035.1 Flavobacterium sp. | reverse complement strand
ATCGTATCCTTGAGGTTCTGCCCATGGCACTTCTAAGGTTGTAAAAATCCAAGTATCCTCCTCATATTTGGTACACATTACAGAGCCATCACCTGCCGTAGGTATATCAATATGAATTACAGATGCTAAAGGGTTCGTTGAAGTCCATTTCTGAGATTCATCAATACCTGTAATAGTAGATGGACTAAAATGAGAATATTGAGTGTCAATAAAATCATTTAAATTGAGCCTAATATATTCTAAGTATTCTTGTGGTGTATATAAAAACAAAGAGTTTGGTTTTGCAGGTAACGAATTTATGGTTATAGAAAAATAATCCAAATTAACCACAGCTCCTTTTGCCCCTGTTATATATTGAATACCATAGGTACCATTTAGAAAACTTAATTGATTATGGGCTAACATATACCAAACTTTACTACGACATGTTAAAGGCACTTGATGCATAACTAAACTTTGCCAATCATCTAGCTCATCACAATCAATATCTACTAAAAAGGTAGGGTCTTCTTCCAATTCAATCAATAATTCAATATACTTTTTTGCCACAGATTTACTTCCTCCATCGTACACAAAATCATATATTTCTTGCCGTTCTTCAGTTTCTGCGTTATTTTGCCACCATTGGTATAAATCACCATTTTGTTCCATATTTTGCAAGTCAAACACAAAAAAACTTACGTTCATTTGGCCAGTAGGTATATATTTTATCGGTGTTGTTTTAATTGGAAAAATTGGTTTTGATTGGGTCAGCTGGTGAGCCTCCACCAACTCCTCCGCCGCCTCCGCCTGGATTACCTCCCGGGTTTCCTCCTGGACTACCACCTGTGGAACCACCTCCGCCAGAACCACCTCCATCGTCAAAGCAATCGGAAAAATCTATAACTAACAGAAAAGAATCAGCAGTAGCTTCTTTTCCTGGTTGTCCTAAATATTCACAATCTTCCCCGTAAGAATGCTTTCCAGATGCACAATCACTTCCCTGCGCAATGTAGTCTACATCAATACAGTCATCAACGGTAAAACCAGGCACATAGCTTTTTACATCAGCCAACACCTCTCCATAATCTTGTCCCTGATTAACTGGTATTGCCTTTATCTTATCACTCGGCATTTTCATTCCAGTTTTGTAATCCGATTTTTTGATGTCATACCTGAAAACCATTGGTGTATATTCTTTGTAATCGTATGAATACAAAACAAGATTCACAAACAATTCAGGGTCATCATTATACTCTACCAAATAGGTCAAAGTGTGTATATCTCTTTCTTCTACCGACTCAATATAATCTCCTATAATCTTGTAATTGGACGTACTGAAAACTGTTTTTCCGTCTCCGGTCTGCCCTGCCCGGAAAAAACCTGTCGAAAACTTTTCATCTACTTGTTGTTGATTGTAAATTTTAGTTTGTACTGTGCTCGAAGAGGCATTTTCTTTTGTACTTTGTTCATAATCAAACAAATCATCTTGTTGGCAACTTATTACTGAAGAAAGCAATAAGCACATGCCAAGGAGTTTCATAGCAACTCTTTTAACTTTTAGCATTTTTTTTGTTTTAAAATTAGTAATTTTTTCTTTTTCGAATTAAAAACTGCAGTATTATTTGATACAAATAAGAAATTTTGAGCCAAATAAGTCGTTAATTTTTTAACATGCAAATTATTTCATTGCGATTATTTTGCGTATTTTCGCAATTATACTCAGGATTGCAAATATTATGGAAAAAATAAAACTCATCGAAACAAGAAAACGCAAGGGATTGTCTCAGAATCAGATAGCAGAAAAACTACACATAGATGTATCTAATTATAACCGCAGAGAGAAAGGCAATGCGCAAATTTCGTATGACGAATGGGAAAAATTAGCCCAAATTCTCGATACGCCACTAGAAGATATTTATGAATCTGATGAAAAGCATTTTGTTATTTTTAAAGATAATGCTATCGGAAACTACAACGGTACAAACAATGTTTACTCTGTTCCTGAGCATCTGTTAGAAACCCAAAGAAAATACATCGATAAACTAGAAAAAGAACTAGAAGAATTGAAAAAACAATTGTAAACATGTCATTCCGACGATAGGAGAAATCTAATCTTTAGTGAGATGTTTCCTAACGTCAGCATGACAAATACAAGGTTTAAGAATTTACAAAACCATACTCAGCTGAATGCGTTTGGTATCGGTATCTACACTCAAAACCTTTACTTGTACATGTTGATGCAGTTTGACCACTTCGTGCACATCGCTTACAAAACCTGCTTTGAGTTGAGAAATATGTACCAAACCACTCTCTTTGATACCAATGTCAACAAAGCATCCAAAATGTGTAATATTATTGACAATACCTGGCAAAACCTGACCTTCTTTGACATCGTCAATCGTTTTGATATTTGGGTCGAACTCTAGTATTTTTGCCGATTTACGAGGGTCTAAACCAGGTTTTTTCAACTCGGCAATCACATCATTCACATACAATTCGCCCATCCATTCATCAACCAAATCGGGTAGGTGTAAACGGTCTATCTTTTGTGTATTACCAATCAATTCGTCAATGTTTATTTGTAAAGAATCAGCCATTTTTTGAACCAACGGATAAGCCTCTGGATGCACTGCCGAGTTGTCTAACGGATGTTCGCCATCACGCACACGCACAAAGGCAGCAGCCTGCTGATAGGCTTTTTCGCCCAAACGCGGTACTTTTTTTAAAGATTTTCGGCTGTTGAATGTACCCTCTTGTTGGCGATAATTGACAATATTTTCTGCCAATTTTTCACCAATACCCGATACATAACTCAGTAGCGATTTGCTTGCAGTATTGAGGTTTACACCCACAGCGTTTACCGCGCTAATAACTACTTTATCCAACGCTTGTTGCAACATTTTTTGGTCAACATCGTGCTGATATTGTCCAACGCCAATCGATTTGGGGTCTATTTTTACCAACTCGGCCAACGGATCTTGCAAACGCCTACCGATAGAAACCGCGCCACGCACCGTCACATCGTAATTGGAGAACTCTTCACGGGCAATTTTGGAAGCAGAATACACCGATGCGCCAGCCTCATTTACGATAAAAACCTGAACATCTCTGTCAAAAGCGATTTTTTTCACAAACGATTCGGTTTCGCGCGACGCTGTTCCGTTGCCTATCGCGATAGCTTCAATTTTGTACGCATTGACCATCGAACGAATTTTTTTCATTGCCTGCGCGCTTTCACGCTGTGGCGGATTCGGGAAAATAGTTTCGTTGTACAACAACAGGCCGTTTTCGTCTATGCACACTACTTTACAACCCGTTTTGAACCCTGGGTCGATAGCCAACACGCGTTTTTCTCCCAAAGGTGCGGCCAATAACAATTGCGTGAGGTTGGCTGCAAAAACCTCAATAGATTGAATATCAGCTTTATTTTTTGCCATCGCCAACACTTCGTTTTCGAGACTCGGCGCTAGCAAACGTTTATAAGCATCGGCAGTCGCTAATTCTATTTGATTGGCCGATGCTGACAACGGTGCTTTGATTTGTTTTTCACACAACCAATCTACAGCCTCTGCGGCATCAATCTGTGCACTGATGCGCACAAAACCCTCTTGATGTGCCCTAAGTGCTGCCAATAATCGATGAGCAGGCATTTTTTTCAAAGGCTCTTGCCAGTCAAAATACTGGCTGTATTTTTGTGCCTCGGCTTGGTCTTTTTTACTTGCGACTACCTTGGCGGTAAAAATTGCTTGTTGGGTAAATTTTCGTCTTAGACTTTGGCGGTAATACGCGTTTTCGTTGATCCACTCAGCAATGATGTCTCTTGCGCCTTGTAAAGCTTCAGCTGCTGATGTAACTGATTTATTCACATACTTTTGCGCTACGCTGTCTAATGTATTTTGGCTTTGTGCCATGATTATTTTTGCCAAGGGTTCTAAACCGTTTTCTTTGGCTTTATCGGCACGGGTTTTGCGCTTTTTCTTATAAGGCAAATACAAATCTTCGATTTCGGTTAAATCATACGAATTTTCTATTTTGTTTCTTAAATCATCAGTTAGCGCGTTTTGCTCGTTTATGGCCAGCAAAATACTTTCTTTTCTCTTGATTATCTGCTGATACAGCGCATTGTCATCGGCAATTTTTTCGATAACCACTTCATCTAAGTTGTCTGTAAAATCTTTTCTGTATCGGGCAATAAAAGGTATGGTGCAATCTTCATTAAACAATTGCAAGGTGTTTTTTATGCTTTTTGTTGAGCATTGTAATCGCTCTTGGATAAATTGTATAACGTCCATAATGATGTATTATCGGACGAAGTTAATGATAATTGTAGAGATTTATTTCTTGACAAACTTTTTTTGTATCTTTTGATAATCCATTATGAATTCTAATATATACATGCCCGAAGATAAATTGGCTACCTCTATTTGCATATTATCTGCATACAATATTCCCTCTCGAACCTTGCGACCCGAACTGTCATAAATGGTAAACGGCATTTGACTATACTCGTTATCATCCAAAGAAATATGTAAATAATCAGCTGTTGGATTGGGATAAATACGCCATTTGATTTGCTCTGGTGTATAAACATCAACCGACTCGGTATCGAAGCGCGAAACATACATGCCACGATAGCCCGTTGCGATTTGCTGTGAAGGGTCAAAAGTTTCTTTGAACGCTCCTGGTGTAGTCATATTGGTTGCAGATGTTTCATTGTATGAAATTTGCCCTAACAAATAAAAACTACCATCTGACAATGGAAAAATATGGCTACCCGATTCATTGGCGTCATAGCCATAATAACTGCTGTAATACCTATCGGTACCATCCAAAGCATAGACTGAAAAGGTGGCATCAGTAGTTTCTTGCATACCATTCATCCCCAAATTGCTTTGCCAAGCATTATCGGTAGCTATATTAACCTCTTTATCTGTGCTACCCGAAGCAAAAATACCTTGCTCAGTAGCGTGTATATCTGATAAAGATTCATAGGTATAAGTAGTCCAAACTCGTTGACCTACTTGGTCAAATTCACTGAGTAAACATATTCCAGTATTCCCTCCTGCAACTATCGGAGTTGTCAAAAAAGCCCCTTCGGTAGCTAAATCTACATTAGGGAGGTCAGACACATTTACCACACTTAAATGACTGGCTACATACAATCGATTATCATACTCTGAAAGTGTTATTGACCCCGAAGTTCCTCCTGAGCCTTGAAAAGGAAAATAATAAGTGCTCCATAGTCTGTACCCTTCATAGGAAAACTTGGAGATATAGTGAGGTTCTCTATCTGCTACAGGATTAGGGGTTTCTATATAAGCTCCTTCTGTACCAAAATAGTTATGCTGAGAAACCGTTCCTTCTTCTATATTACTTCTTCCTGTTTGTCCATGTACATATAAACCTTGTTCTCCACAGTAAATGCCTGATATACCACTGGCATCCACACCATAATAGGTACTCCACGCATGTTCGCCATCGGCAGTGAATTTTCTGATAATAGGGGTGGCGTAATAGAAAGTGTTATCATACCTCAGAGGGTTAGGTGTACATTCAATACAAGGAGAAGGCAGTTCTACGTTATTTCTGCTACTTACAAAATAAATATTTTCATCTTGGTCAATATCAAATCTATTAACAAATCCCAACCCAACGTAATCTTCTAAATAGGTTGCCCAAATTACCTCTCCTGTCGCAGTCATTTTCATCAAAAAAGGATTGGGACTATCCACAGAAATCGGCATTTCGAGATAAGCACCTGAGTTCGCAAAATTCTCTGTTTCAGTGGTGGTACCCATGAGGTATATATTGCCCTGATGGCTGATTTTGATATGGTAAATAACGGTTTCGTTACCCGGCACACTAACCCAATCTATTGCCGTACCGGAAGTATTGAACTTATATATATTAGATTTATTGCCTTCTTTTTGGGCTACATATATTTCTTCTGTAACTGGGTTTAATTCATAATAACCATAATGTAAAGGATCTTCTGGCAACAGCAAAGAACCCCAGCTACGGTAAAACTCAAAATCGGTGGTTTGAGAATATCCTATAACTGATATCAAACCAATAATATATAAAAATAGATGTTTCATAAACTTAATAATTATCCAACTAATTTATAAAAAAAATTACAACTTATCAAAAATTGAATATAAAGTATGAAAATTTAAAAACGATTGAAATATTCAGTTGAAAACCGTAATTTTGTCTTCAAATTTGAACAACAGATGATAAATATTTTAGTCTTAGGATCGGGTGGAAGAGAGCACACCTTTGCATGGAAAATCAAACAAAGTAAAAAATGCGGAAAGCTATTTGTCTCGCCAGGTAACGCAGGTACGGCACAGATAGCAGAAAACTTGGCCTTATCTGTCAATGATTTTGAGGCGATAAAGAACGCTGTTTTACAAAACGATATTCAAATGGTAGTTGTTGGCCCAGAAGATCCTTTGGTAAATGGTATTTATGACTATTTTTTGGCCGACAAAGAGTTACAAAACATACCCGTTATTGGCCCATCAGCCGCCGCTGCACAGCTCGAAGGCAGTAAAGAATTTGCCAAAGAATTTATGGTAAAACACCAAGTGCCTACGGCAAAATACGCAAGTTTTACCGCAGATACAGCCCAGCAAGGTTGCGAATTTTTGACTACTTTACAACCGCCATACGTGCTCAAAGCTGATGGTTTGGCTGCCGGAAAAGGCGTGTTGATTATCGACAATCTCGAAGAAGCACAAGCTGAGCTCAAAAATATGTTGTTGAACGCCAAATTTGGTGAAGCATCAACCAAAGTTGTTATTGAAGAATTTTTATCAGGTATCGAGCTAAGTTGTTTTGTGCTCACCGACGGAAAATCATACAAAATGTTACCTACCGCCAAAGATTATAAACGAATAGGCGAGGGCGATACAGGGCTAAACACAGGCGGTATGGGCGCTATATCACCCGTACCATTTGCTACACAAGCCTTTTTAGACAAAATAGAAAACAAAATTGTAAAACCAACCATCGAAGGTTTTAGCAAAGACCAGCTCGACTACAAAGGTTTTGTATTTATCGGCTTGATGAAAGTAGGGGATGAGCCTTATGTGATTGAATATAACGTGCGTATGGGCGACCCAGAAACTGAGGTGGTTTTGCCTAGATTGAACACTGATTTGGTCGAAATTTTTGAAGCGATTGCCAACGAAAAATTAGCCGAAAAAACTATCGAAATAGACGACAGAACCGCTACTACTGTAATGATGGTATCTGGCGGATATCCTGAAGCTTACGAGAAAGGGAAGGTGATTACTGGCATTGATCAAGTAAATGATTCTATCGTTTTTCACGCAGGTACGACACTCAAAGATAACCAGGTGGTCACTAGCGGCGGACGTGTGCTCGCTGTTACCTCTTACGGTAACGATTACAAAGATGCCTTGAAAAAATCGTATGCGTCTATCGAAAAAATCAAATTTGACAAACAATTTTTTAGAACCGATTTAGGTTTTGATTTATAGTCCTATTCAAGCATAAAAAAACCTGCAAATGTAGATATTTGCAGGTTTTTTTATTTTCTAATTTTTCTTATTTCAAGAAAGAATGTGCTGTTGTATCTTGGTTATCCTCGTTGTTTTTGGCAAAAATGTTGAGTTGTTTTAACCAATATACAAAGGCTACTGTACAAATAATTACAAAAATCCAATTGATGGTATTAGCACCCCACCAGTTCATTAATTCTAATTTTGCTAACCAGTTCATCGGTGCCATTAAAAATTGTGCAAAAAAATCTCCGATGGCTTCAAAAAATGATCTCCACATAATATTGTTGTTTTAAATGCTTCTTTATTTACAGTAAAAATATAACTTTGCTACAAAAGTAAATAATTTTACTGAATAGCGGTCTCAAAAGTTAAAAAAAATGTTATCAGCCATTTAGTGTGTTTTATATCACTCAAAAATATAAACAGGCTAGTAGCTATGAACAAAAAAACACTGATCGCGTAAAAAAATGTTATTAATTAATAAGAAAACCGTTGGTCTTACACACACTGTTTGAAAAAAACAAACCGATTAGCTACGTAGCTATATCGTTGATATTGTTGCTGGTATATGCGATAGATTGGCACGTAGAGCCACATTTTTCTGCTACCGTATTGGGCTGGACAAGCACCGTATTGCTATCGTTATTGATGGTTGCCTCGGTATTGGTGGTGCAATTTGTGATTTATAAAAACAAATTGTCGGCACAAAACATGTTTGCGTTGTTTTTTTACAGCTGTTTTTTGATTTTGTTTCAAACTTTTTTCAATAATTCGTCAGCTATCATTGCCAATTTTTTTGTGTTGCTTGCCCTCCGCAGGATTTTTTCGATGAATTCGTTAATACAACTCAGACTAAAGATTTTTGACGCCGCCCTTTGGTTGTTTGTCGCCACCTTATTCGAACCATGGTGCGCATTATACCTGGTATTGCTGTTTTTTTGCATCGTTTGGTACCGCGCCAACGATTACAAAAATTGGTTGATTCCGTTGATATCCATTGCTGTAGGCGCAATTTTATTTTACACTTACAGTTTGTATACCAGCGTTTCTTTTACCGATTTTTGGCGCAATCACTTCACGGTAAATTTTGATTTTTCTTATTTTGAAAATATTTATCAACACATTGCCTTGGCGGTTTTGAGCTCGATTGCTTGTTTGTTTTTTTTCAGTAAATTATTGAATTTCAAAAACATACCTTTGAGTGAACACCATCATTATTACAAAATTATCATCAGCATGCTTATCGGTATTAGCATTTATGTATTGAGCGACCACAAAAATAATGGTTTGTTGGTGTTTAGCTTTTTTCCGTTGGCGGTTTTGGGCGCAAATTTTACCGAAAGATTGCCCAAATTGTGGATGAAAGAGCTTACATTGGCCAGCTTGCTTGTCATCAGTATGTTTATTTTTGGTAGTCAAGTATTGATTAACCAATAAACAAAAGCCACAGAAAACATTGTCGAGGCTAAAAATTAATCATATTTTAAATATATTTGTAAAAAATCCTATTTATGTTTTCAACATCAGCCTACAAAATTTTTGAGCAAAGTATCAACGATTATCATCAGTTTGACGATGTTAATCAACCCATTAACAACCCTTATCCAAAAGACGAAATCAATCATCTTTTGTACCTAAAAAATTGGATAGATACTGTGCAATGGCATTACGAAGATATTATCAGAGACCCAAACATCGACCCAGTATCTGCCTTGGCATTAAAAAGAAAAATTGATGCTTCTAACCAAGAGCGCACCGATATGGTCGAGTATATAGACAGTTATTTTTTGGACAAATACAAAGACGTAAAGGTGAAGGCTGATGCGACGATAAACACTGAGAGTCCGGCGTGGGCGATAGATCGTTTGTCGATTTTGGCACTCAAAATTTATCATATGAGTGAAGAAGTAGAGCGCCAAGATGCTAGCCCCGAACACAGAGTGGCTTGCGAAAAGAAATTGAATGTTTTGCTCGAACAACGACAAGACTTGACTACTGCCATCGACGAGCTGCTACACAATATCGAAACCGGCGATAAGTATATGAAAGTGTACAAACAAATGAAAATGTACAACGACGAAGCGCTAAACCCGGTATTGTATGCGCAGAAAAAGTAGAAATTAATTTTTACCATGCACAAAACCAAAAAACTATTGGCTATATTGATGTTTACCATTTTAATTTTGATTATAGGTACATTGATATGGTCTTTTTTTAATCCGCACGCCCGCGCCATGCTGATTCCGTTAGGAATACTCAGTATTTATTACCTACTTATTTACGGATTTACCACACTTACCGCCACATCAGGGTCTAAGTTGCAATACTATTTTACACTAAGTTTGGTGATTTTGCCTTTGCTCGCACTTGGTCTTGCTTATGATAGATTTATTGCTTTTTCGGTAACTTTACTCAATTATCTACAACAATGAAACATTTGTTAATCGTCAGACTGTCGGCAATGGGTGATGTTGCCATGACTGTGCCAGTAATTCGTGCCTTAGTAAAGCAATATCCAACACTCAAAATTACGGTGGTGTCTAGACCATTTTTTAAAGCATTTTTTGAGGATATACCACAAGTAAATTTTTTTGCAGCCGATGTCAATAAAAATTACAAAGGTTTGCCTGGATTGTACCGATTATATCGCGAACTCAAAAAATTATCTGTAGATGCAGTGGCCGATTTTCACAACGTATTGCGGTCCAAAATCATACGTACTTTTTTTGCTATTGGCGGAATAAAAACTGCTTATACCGATAAAGGCAGAGCAGCGCGCAAAGCACTTACCCGAAGCGAAAACAAAGTTTTTGCACCTATAAAATCAGTTTTTGATAGGCATGTAGCTACTTTATATAAACTTGGTTTGACTATTGATTTGGCCAATCAACCAACGATTCATCCAAAAAAATTATCTGACGATATTGTAATGGTCACAGGGCTTAAAAATGAGGATAAATGGATAGGTATTGCGCCATTTGCACAATATGATACCAAGGTATATCCGCAAGATTTGATGGCCAAAGTAATTGCACAATTGAGCAAAAATACTGCTTACAAAATATTTTTGTTTGGTGGGGGAGGAGAAGAACTCAAAAAGTTGCAAAACTTACAACAAAACTTAGACAATGTGGTAGTGATTGCTGGTAAATTGCGGTTTGCTGACGAATTAACCTTGATGCCGCACCTCGATGTAATGCTGTCGATGGACTCTGGCAATGCGCATATTGCTGCGATGTACAACGTTGCAGTTATCAGTCTTTGGGGTCATACGCATCCGTACACTGGTTTTGCACCTTTTGCACAACCGCTTGACAATTGTATTACAGCAGACCGTACAAAATATCCACAAATACCTACCTCTGTGTATGGCAAAAAGCAAGTAGAAGGTTATGAGGATGTTATGCGAACTATTGCCCCAGAAAATGTGGTAAAAAAGGTGATAAATACGCTACAAAACTAGGTTTTTCAAGGTTTTGAACATGTTTGTTAATAATTTTTGAACTTGTATTGATTTACAATCACTTAACGATATGATTAAATTGTTGAAAAATAAAAACAAAGAAGAAGAAGTAATTTTGTTTGTTAAATAAATTTATCCATAGCAAAAATACTTTGATATAAGCAAGCTAAAACTTTAAAAATATCTTAGCTATTTATGAGTAGGTTTTCAACAGTTATCAACAACAATCCACAAATGTTTTCATCGACAAAAGTTCGTTAAAAATTATATTAACATTGTGGATAAATACAAAACTATTATTCATTTTCAATACATTAACTAAATATCAGTAGTTGATAAGTATTAACAAGTGAATAATCAAACAAGATTATCAATAAGATATGCTACAAATCAACAAGCATTATAGTAGTAGAATATTTTATTTTTTTAAAAATTATTTTTTATAACTAATAATAGATGTTGATAAATAAAAAAGGCTAACCAAAAAAATGATTAGCCTTGATGATGATAAGGTTTATTTATTTTTTGATAAACTTTAAAACTCCATGTCCGTCTTCTGTAGTAATATTTATAAAATATGTACCTGCACTAAGCATTTGTATATTTACTACCGATTCTGTCGCGTTTATGGTTTTTTCTAGTACTTTTCTGCTCATAAAGTCATATATTATAATATTACTTATTTGGTTAGTGTATGTAATGTTAATTATATCACTAGATGGATTCGGAAATAGTGCTAAATTACTCATTTGAGTATCAGATAAACTAGCAGCAATAGTTACGGTAATAACCAAAGGATCACTGGTACATTGGTCATCATATTGTACTACGTAATAAGTTGCTCCATTTGCTAAAACTGTATCAGTGGTGAGTTCTTGTGTAAGTTCTTCATCAGCATACCAAATTAAAGTAGCATCATCATAGGGTGTAACAACTAGGTCTGCTATAGTTTGGCCTTGTTCCATTTCTTGTGTTGTGTTACCAGTAGGTATTGGCATATAGTCACAAACATCATATATAGTAAATACACCGTAAGTTGTTTCGCTCCCCAATGTTAGTACATCATTAACTATAGTATAATCACCTCCAGAATAACCAAATGCATAATCGTTTAGATAAGTAGCTTTAAAATCGTCATAATCCACATCATCTGTAGGGCTAGAGGTAGCGTTTAGTCCCATAGAACCTATCAGAGCTATGTTGTCATCGGTAACAGTGTGGTAAGATATCATCCCTCCATAGACCAACTCTGATTCTACTTTGTAATCATTTCCTTCGTATTGTTCGAAACCTAAAAAAACTAGATTAGGTAAAACTAGTGCGTTTTCGTCAGTACCAAGTACAATTTCTTCTGGCATATATACTTCATTTCCATTAACGACTAGATAATCTAGTACCCAAATATTAGAAACCAAGGTTTCTGACTGTGTTTGTGCATATCCGGTGATTCCCACTAAAAATGCAACAATTAAAGTAAATTTTTTCATAAAATAAATTTTTTATAATTAGTATTATTCAAATATATATTAATGTTGTTATTTTGTAAAATATACTTGATTAACGGTATTAAATTATTGACGAATGACATGGATGAGAAAAAATATAGGTATAATGATTTTGATGATATTACTAATAAATAGTAGTGTCAGATTCTATGCTCAGGTCAATTTTTCTATAATAGATTCATTACAAAAATCTCTTGATCAATCGCAAGATGTTTTACAGCAAGTAGTTTTATATCAGCAATTGGCAGATCATTATATTTACCAACCCCAATATCACGAATACTTATTTAAAGCTATGCAATTAGCCAAAAGCCACGGCATGAAAACGCATCAAGCACAATGTTTACAAAAATTAGGTAAGTATTATAGTAATCAACAAGATTATGTACAAGCACTAAGTTTTTTACAATCGTCAGCAGCCATTTATAAAAATTTTGCAGATAAAAATGACTATTGGAGCAACGTCAAAGATATAGGGTATGTTTACTATTCGATGGGAGATTATTCACAAGCTATCAATCACTATTTAGATGCATTACATTTTTTCGAAAAAAGTAAAAACTTTGAAAAAGTTGCTTATATGTATAATAATATAGGAATATTGTTTCATCGTCAAAAAGAGATCAATAGAGCATTGTATTATTATCAAAAAGCCATTGATATATTAAATCAAAACCCTCAAATACAAAGTAATATACACAGTATGTTGCATACCAATATAGGTTTGTCACTTTTTGAGCAAGGCGAATATGAAAAAGCTGCGTTTCATTATCATCAGTCTAATATGCATAACGAGTCAATTGACGATTTACGTGTATATACAGTTAATATTGGCAATTTGGCCTTGGTATATAGTAAACTCAAAGCTTATGACAAAGCTGAAAATCTTTTTCGATTGGCGATACAAAAAAGCCGTAAAATGGATAACCAGTTGTCTGTAGCGTCAAATATGGGTGATTTGGGCATTATGTTTTTGACAAAAGCTGATGAAACATCTAATCAAACACAAAGAAATATTTATTTGAACAAATCGATTGAACTTTTCGAAAAAGCTTTGATTATTTTCGAAAAAAATAACGATTTGAGACGATATCAAGGATACAGTCTAGAGTTGTCTCATGCTTATGAATTATTGGGTGATTTTCAAAAGTCGTTGATAAGTTTTCAAAAACATGTACAATATCGTGATAGCGTTTTTAATGCCGATAATATTCAAGAATTAGCAAGGCAAGAAATTCAATATGAATTTGAAAAAAAAGAGAATGCTATTAAGCTAGAGACAGAAAAACAAATTGCAGTTCGAGATGCAACCTTAGAGGCCAATAAAAGACAGCGTTGGTTGTTAATTATTGGTATTTTGTTGTTGACAATTGTTGGTATTTTATTATACTCTCAAAATAGAATCCGAAAATCTACTAACACCAAACTTAAATTACTCAATCAAGAGCTCAATCAAGCAAATCAAATAAAAATTCGTTTTTTTAGTATACTTAATCACGATTTGCGTAGCCCAATTTCTAATATTATAAAAATCATACGTTTGCAACAAAATCCAAATGTAAATTTGGATGATAGTACCCATAAAAGATTACAAAAAAAAACGGTAGAATCTGCAGAAAATCTACTCGAAACTATGGATGACTTATTGTTGTGGAGCAAAGAACAAATGGAAAATTTTAGACCGCAGTTTGTTACCGTTTCTATCAATCAAATTTTTACAGATGTACATCTGTTTTTTCAGAATACATCAAATGTGACATTTGTTTTCGATAATCCGCAAAATACCCAACTAACTACTGATCCCAATTACCTCAAAACTATTATGCGCAATCTTACACACAATGCTATCAAAGCTTTAGAAGAGGTTGACAACCCCAAAATCGTGTGGCAAGCTACTCAACAAGACAATCAGGTTATGTTATCAATATCTGATAATGGCAGAGGTAGTGCACAGTCACATTTTAAACCGCTTTTTGATGAGCAAACTCAGACAAATATTTTATCAGGTTTAGGGTTACACATTGTTCGAGACATGGCCAAAGCTATCGGGGCGACTTTAGAAGTTAATTCTGTTATCAACAAAGGCACACGTATCAATATTATTTTTATGTTAACCTAATAAGCCTTTTTTTACAAAACAGTCTTACAAAAATTGAGTATATTTACCTAAAATATTTTCATGAAAAAACTTCGTTGTATAGTGGTTGATGATAATGAATTGGACAGATTAACCATTTGTTCTTATCTCAGTCATTTTCCCGAAATTATCATAGAAGCTGTTTTTGATCATCCACACAAGGCATTGACAGCTATTCAAAAAACCCTACCTGATATTATTTTTTTAGATGTTAATATGCCAATGATGACAGGACTCGAATTACGTAAACATCTATTATCTATTCCGATTTGTATATTTACTACAAACCATCCTGATTATGCCGTAGATAGTTTTGAGCTTGAAACATTAGATTATTTACTAAAACCTTACACATTTGATAGATTTACTAAAACTATAGAAAAGATATTCGAGTATAATGATTTACGACAACGTGCTTTAAACTTTGATAATGCTGAGCAAGATAATTTTTTATTTATCAAAGAAGGCATTAAGCAAAGTAAAATTAATATAGACGAGGTGTTATATCTTAGTGCAATGCAAAATTATACTGTAATCAACACCAAAATCAATAAGCACTATATTTTATCATCATTGGCTGCCATATTACAAGACACTCACTTTTCTCATTTTGTACGAATACATCGTAGTTATGCTGTCAATCCATTACATATACAACAAATTTATGCTCACACAATGATATTGAGTAACGCAGAAAAATTACCCATCGGCCGTAGTTATAAAAAAGCTTTATCGCTATAATATACTTAATCCGTTCTATATTTGTTACTTTCGTTGTACTTTTGCATGATTAAATATTAACCGATGATTTTATTTCATTACGAAACCGATTTTGCGCTAGAAAAAGAATCAAATTATATTGATTGGATACAGAAAATTATAACATCTGAGCAAAAAACGGTAGGCGAACTCAATTATATCTTTTGTGACGATGAATATTTGCATAATATTAATGTTAATTATCTCAATCACAATACATTAACAGATATTATTAGCTTTGATTACACCGATGGAGACACTATCTCGGGCGATATTTTCATTTCTGTTCAACGGGTGAGAGAAAACGCTGCTGATTTTGATGTAGATTTTCATCAAGAGTTGCTCAGGGTGATGTCACATGGTGTTTTACACTACTGTGGTTTCAAAGATAAATCTTCTGATGAGGCACAATTGATGCGTCAAAAAGAGGACGAAAAAATCGCTATGTTCCACGTGGAACATTAGTTTTAATTTTCTATTATATTGAAATATTAGATGATGTTCCACGTGGAACATCGGTTAATAGAATTACGTAAATTAATAATAAAAGTAAACAATTATGTTTCAAGATAGATACGATGTAGTGGTAGTAGGAGGAGGTCATGCAGGATCTGAAGCAGCCGCTGCCGCTGCCAATATGGGGATGAAAACTTTGCTGATTACGATGAGTTTGCAAAATATTGCACAGATGAGTTGTAACCCTGCAATGGGCGGAATCGCCAAAGGACAAATCGTAAGAGAGATTGATGCGTTGGGCGGATACTCGGGTATTGTTACTGATAAAACAGCTATCCAGTTCAAGATGCTCAATATGTCTAAAGGACCTGCGATGTGGTCGCCACGTGCGCAATCAGATCGTATGCGTTTTGCTGAAACTTGGCGATTGATGCTCGAACAAACTCCTAATCTAGACTTTTACCAAGATATGGTTTCGGGTTTAATCATCGAACAAAATACTATTGTTGGGGTACGCACTCAATTGGGTTTAGAGATACTTGCTAAAACAGTTATTTTGACCAATGGTACCTTTTTGAATGGTAAAATTCACATTGGCGAAAAACAATTTGGTGGAGGTAGAGCTGGCGAAAAAGCTGCTTTTGGTATTACGGAAGAGTTGACGCAATTAGGCTTTGATGCTGGCCGAATGAAAACCGGAACACCACCGCGTGTAGATGGTCGTAGTCTCGATTATAGCAAAATGGAAGAACAACCTGGAGATGCAAAACCTGCCAAATTTTCTTATAGTGACCAGACAAAACCCCTCACTCATCAACGCTCTTGTTACATGACCTACACTTCGCCCGAAGTGCACGATTTGTTGCGCGAAGGTTTTGATCGCTCGCCAATGTTTACAGGCCGAATCAAAAGTGTGGGGCCGCGTTATTGTCCGTCTATCGAAGATAAAATTAATCGCTTTGCGGATAAACAACGTCACCAACTTTTTGTAGAACCTGAGGGTTGGGATACGGTAGAGGTTTATGTAAACGGATTTTCAACTTCTTTGCCAGAAGATGTTCAAGCACGTGCATTAAGACAAGTTGCTGGTTTCGAAAATGCCAAGTTTTTTAGACCAGGATATGCGATTGAATATGATTATTTTCCGCCTACACAACTCAAGCATACGCTCGAAACCAAGTTGATTGATAACTTATATTTTGCCGGTCAGATCAACGGTACCACAGGTTATGAAGAGGCTGCAGCGCAAGGTATCATGGCTGGGATTAATGCAGCATTAAAAGTACAAGAAAAAGAGCCTTTGATACTGCGTCGTAACGAGGCTTATATTGGCGTTTTGATCGATGATTTGATTACCAAAGGCACAGAAGAACCTTACCGTATGTTTACTTCTCGTGCAGAATATCGTACGCTTTTGCGTCAAGATAATGCAGATTTTCGTCTCACAGAAAAATCATATCATTTAGGTTTGGCTTCAGAAAAACGCATGCGTAGAATGGAAAATAAAAAAGATGAAACACAAAAAATGCTTTCGTTTTTTAAAGAAACCTCTATGCAACCAAATGAAGCAAATGAGGTGCTCGAACAAAAAGGTTCTGTACCGATGAAACAAGCTGATAAAATGTTTAAAGTTTTTTCGCGTCCGCAATTAGAGCTCGAAGATATTTTGCAATTTAATGATGTAAAAAAATATTTGGATGAAAATTCGTTAGATAACGAAATTATCGAACAGGTTTATATCCAACTCAAATATTCGGGTTATATAGAAAAAGAAATCAATAATGCAGAAAAGCTAAATCGATTGGAGGATATCATAATCCCTGAAAATTTTGATTATGATAAAGTCAAATCGTTGTCGTTTGAATCGCGGGAAAAATTCAAAAAAATTAAACCCAATACGATTTCGCAAGCTTCTCGAATCAGCGGTGTTTCGCCTTCAGATATTTCGATTTTGTTGATTCATATGGGCAGATAATTTTAAACGAATGACTGTTTTGTGTATTTTTATAAATGATGTTCCACGTGAAACCTTATTTTTATGACTAAAAAAATCATCAAAGATTTTAGCGTTTCCAACAAAAAATTTGAGTTGCGTTTTGATACAAAATATAAAATGTACCAAACCGTTTTTGAGGATTGGCAAAATATATCGGATTATTATCAATCCGAAAATTATATTTCGCACACCGATGGTCAACGCAATTGGTTCGAAAAAATTTATCAATTCGTCAAACAATATACACTCAAAACCAAATGTCGTTTGATTAATCAGTTCCAAAAAAATACGCAATTAAAAGTATTAGATATCGGATGTGGTACTGGCGATTTTTTGAAATTGGGTACACAAAAATACGGATGGAATGGAGTAGGGGTAGAGCCCAATTCTACTGCACGTCAAAAAGCCAAAGATAAAAATTTAGCCGTTGAAGAGAATTTATCACAATTAGCCAATCAAAAATTTGACGTCATCACGCTTTGGCACGTGTTAGAACATGTGCGTGATTTGGATGAGTATTTCCGTTTTTTTCAAAATCATTTGACTGATGATGGTTTGCTCGTTATTGCCGTACCCAATTATCAATCGTATGATGCAAAACATTATCAACAGTTTTGGGCCGCTTGGGATGTTCCTCGTCACCATTGGCATTTTAGCAAAGATAGCATAAACTTACTTGCCCAAGATTTTGGTTTCGAATTGACACAAACACAACCTATGTATTTTGATAGTTATTATGTGTCGCTTTTGTCTGAAGAATATAAAACCGGACACAAAAATGTTTTGAAAGCCTTTGCTATCGGATTTTGGTCAAATTTCACAGCAAAACGCTCCAAAGAGTATTCTTCACACATTTATTTACTCAAAAAATCGATTTAAAGCTATTTAAGCGCTTTATTTTATATTTACCGTGTTGTTATAAGACGAAATTTATAAAAGTGTCTTAAATCGAAAATATAGAAGTCGTTTTGTATAGTATTTATTTATCAAAATATAATAATCTATAAAAATAATCTATAATTAACTAAAGCCTGAGAGTTTTAAAAAAAATGTTACATTTACACCAAAATTATAAATAATGAAATTAAGACAATTTTTTATCGTTGCCGCTATGGGGGTGGCATTTGTATCTTGTGAAAAACAAATCGCTGATGCAGCAATTTCGCATAAAGAAAAAAATGCTGTAGCAAAAACTGCTTACATCGATACCGAGCGTTTGATGAAAGAGTATGAAGAATCAAAAGATTTTGAAACAAAATATCAAGCCATGTCTGAGCGCATGCAAAATGAGCTAGACAGCGATATGAAAAAATTTCAGCGCGACGTTGCCGACTTGCAAAAAAATGCACAGTCAAAAGGTATGCAATGGGCGCAAGAACGTCAGGCGCAATTAGAACGTCGTCAGCAAACTTTGATGGAGAAAGAACAAAACTACATGAAAAAGTTTCAGGAAGAAGGCGCTGTGGAGCGTGATAGCTTGGTGAGTAAAATGAAAAACTTTATCAAAACTTATGGTGCTGATAATGGTTATGATTATATTTATGGTACCGGCGATGCAGCTACAGTATTGTTTGCCAAAGATGAGTATGATATCACAGACACAATCATACAATTGATGAATGAGGCTTACAACAAAACTTCTGAAGACAACACTCAAGAAGAAACTAAAGAACAAAGTAGCGAAGAAACCACTGAAAAAAAAGCTGAGGAAACCAAGTAATAACACCTCCTTTATAAATACAACTAACCTACAAGTTTTCTATAATCTTGTAGGTTTTTTTTAGTTAAAAATCAAGTAAAATGTTAAAATTTTTTGCATAACTGATATATTTTTGTATTTTGCATTAATTAATATCTAAAAATCGATTGTTATGACAAAAAAATTACCTTTTAACATTTATCCAAAAGCCATGATTTTGGGTGCATTTGCTTTGTTTGCTACGGTTGATACCACACAAGCACAAAATTGTGAAGATCCAACCATTAGTGTGCCTTCAGTAAATATTTGCTCAGGTACATCAACGGTTTTAACAGCTACTACTAATGGCACCGATGTTTTTTGGTACGATTCTGCTACCTCTACTAGTTCGATCGCAACTGGCACAACGCTCGACACTGAAATACTTACTGCAGACACCTCTTTCTGGGTAGAGGCTGTCAATTATGGTGATATAGGTACTGCCGAGGTTATTACCGGAGGAGGAAGAGTTGCACCAACTGGCACAAGCGCATCTTCAGTTGTGGCCGTGAGCTCGCCTTGGGGATTAGTTTTTGACGCCTTTGAAGATTTCGAACTCAATTCGGTTGATGTTTTTATTACCGATTCATCTGGTGGTAATATTACCATCAATTTGCTAGACAGTGATTGGGAAGTACTAGAGACATCAACACAAACATTACCAGGTGGAGGAAGCTCTTCATCACCTTTACAACACACCATTACCTTAGATTTTGACGTGCCGCAAGGAGATGACTATCGATTGGTAGCAACGACAAGTCCAAACATGATTAGAGAGTTTAGCTCACAACATCCTGGTTTTCCGTATGCCATTGGCACAGTAGGAGAAGTAACCGCAGGATCAATCAATACTACTGGCGCAAACCCTACTTTGTATTATTTTTTCTATAATTGGACGGTTACTACATCAGGCACTACAACAGAAGAATGCGTGTCTGAACGAATCGAAGTAGAAGTTACTGTTACAGAAGTACCAGACGCACCCACTGCAGACACTGACCAAACCCTAGAAGAAGGCAGTACTATAGCAGACTTGGTGGTTGATGGTAATAACCTGACGTGGTATACAGATGCCGAGCTTACCCAAGAGGTGGAAGATTCTACTGTATTAACTGACGATACTACTTATTATGTTACGCAATCAAATGGTGACTGCGAAGGAGAAGCAATTGCTATCCATGTAACCATAACACTACATAGCAATACTTTTGATAATTATGACTTTAGTCTGTATCCAAATCCGGTAAAAGACGTTTTACACATACAAGCCAATCAACCTATAAAGGCTGCAAATTTATATAACCTTGCAGGACAAAAATTAAATATTACGGCTATTGAAAACCAAATTAATATGAATTCGCTTGCCGCTGGTAGCTATATTTTACAAGTTACTATTGCTAGCGAAACCCAATCTTTTATTATTGTTAAGCAGTAAAATGCTGAGTCAAAGAAAATCAAAACCACCTCAGTGCAGGTGGTTTTTTTGTGAAATTTTTATTACATTCACGCCATGAATCAGACGTCTGCCGAAGCCGATTGGGTACTCAAATACGCCAATCAAACCAATCAATCTATCTTCCTGACCGGTAAAGCCGGCACGGGCAAAACCACTTTGCTCAGGCAACTCGTAGAATCTACCCACAAAAATGTTGCCGTGGTCGCACCTACGGGTATTGCGGCGCTCAACGCCAAAGGAGTAACTATACATTCGTTTTTTTTATTGCCTTTTGCGACCTTTGTGCCTGATGATAATTTTGTAGATGATCACGTGCGTACAGAGAACAGACGCTCGCTCAAAAGACATTTCAAACTCAACAACGAACGCAAAAAAATTGTGCAATCGCTCGAGTTGTTAATCGTTGACGAAGTGAGTATGTTGCGTGCCGATGTGCTAGATGCTATGGATTTTATGCTGCGTTTTGTACGTCGAAACAACAAGCCTTTTGGTGGTGTACAGCTTATTTTTATTGGCGATTTGTTACAATTGCCGCCAGTTGTTAAAGCTGAAGAATGGGGCGTGTTGCAAAAATTTTATGCGGGAGCTTATTTTTTTAATGCCCAAGTTTTGCAACAGCATCCGCCGGTGTATATAGAGCTCGACAAGGTTTTTCGTCAAACAGATCATACTTTTTTAGAAGTACTCAACTCCATCAGAGACAATACCATCACGCCCAAACATTTGGCTGTTTTGCAAAATCATGTGGATGCTAATTTTGATATCAAAAAAAACAAAGATACTCTGGTGCTGACTACGCACAACCGCAAAGCGGATAAAATCAATGCCGATGCACTGAAGGCTATCAAAGCAAAAACCTATACTTTTGAGGCAGATATTGTAGAAGATTTTCCGGAGCGTTTATATCCGATGGAGCATCAATTGCAGCTCAAAAAAGGAGCAAAGGTGATGTTTATCAAAAACGATCTTTCGTTTGACAAAAAATATTACAACGGCAAAATCGGGGTGGTGACAGATATTAATCCGAGCGAAATCAAAGTGCATTTTCCGGAAGAAAATACAACCATCGATGTAGATAAGTATGAATGGCAAAATATTCGTTATTCAATCAACAAAAATACCAAAGAGATAGAAGAAACCGTTTTGGGTACTTTTACGCAATATCCGTTGCGACTGGCGTGGGCGATTACCGTACACAAGTCGCAAGGATTAACTTTTGAGCGTGCTGCGGTCGATTTAAAGCAGGTTTTTGCTTCAGGACAGCTATATGTGGCTCTGTCGAGACTTCGTTCGTTAAACGGCTTAATTTTGTTGGATAACATCAATCAATCTTTGCTTATCCCCAACCATGAGGTAATCGATTATGCCAAAAACAAACCTGATGAGACGCAATTAGCGCAATATTTTAATCATTTTTCGACTCAATATCTGTACGAAAATTTGATGCAAGCGTTTAGCTGGAACGATTTTCAACTTGGTTGGAAAAAATGGATGGATGAGCTCCTTTTCAACCCTGGTTCAAAAATCAAAAAACAATACGCCAGCTGGGCTGATAATCAATACAAAACCATTGCAGATTTGGTGCTCAATGGGGCTAAATTTACCAAACAATTGCAAATCAAATTTGCCGAAAATCCGTCTTCGTTAGATTATATTCAACAACGGGTTTTTAAGGCATACGACTATTTTTTTCCGCGTTGGGATGCTTTGTACTTTGATTTGTTGCACAATTTGCAGCTCAGCAAAAGACAAAAGGGAATGAAAGCCTTGACAAGCGATTTGAGTGATTTGGACGATCAGCTGTTGACAATTTTACTGCGTTTGCAAAAAATCAATTTGTGGATGAAAGCGTTGTCACAAGATATGAATATTGACAAAAATGCTTTGTCATTGACCGATAGTGAAAAAATTAGACTAAATCATTTGGTAGAGATTCAACAAATTATCGGTAAAAATTATCTGAAATTCGAACAAGACGATGAAGATGTTTGGGACGATAAACCAACCAAAAAACCTAAAAAAGAGAAAAAATCTACCATCGAAATTACTTTTGAACTTTGGCAACAAAACCTGAGTATGGACGAAATCGCCCAAGAGCGCAAACTCACCAAAAGCACCATTTTTGGACATTTTTCAAAATTGATAGAAGCAGGCAAAGTATCAGTGCATGATCTTTTACCTGCCGATGTGGTTGCTAAAATGGAAATGGTCTATAACAAAAACGATATCAATACTTTATCAGAGTTTAAACACGCTATGAACGACGACGATATTTCGTGGGACGAACTCCGATGGTTCATGAAAAGTATTGTTCAATAATTATTTTTTGATCAACTTAAAAGTTTCTGTTTTCTCCTCGTTACTCAGTTTTACAAAATACATTCCGGATGCCAACGAATGCGTAGGTATCGTAATATTTTCTGTAAATATTTGATAGTCAATGAGTTTTCCGCTAATGTCATACAGACACATGTTTGTTGCAGTAGTGTTTGATAAAACTTCAATAGTAAACTCGTTTTCAAACGGATTTGGGTAAACACGAAAACGTTTTTGCAAAGGCACATCATTACTCAAGGCTACCGCCAAAGCAGCTTCCATATTTGGCAATGGGCCTATATTTTTGGTGTCGTTTGCCCATTGCGGCGTACCGGTTGTCGAAAGAATGTTTAGTATCTCTGCACCAGTAAGATATTCGCCCGTATGATCAAAATAGTAAGATTGCAAAACAGCAGCACATGAGGCAACAATTGGCGTGGCCGAGCTCGTGCCGCTAAACATGGTATAAGATTGGTTATTATCGTTGCCTATGAGTGCAAAAGTACCATAACCAGTACTCAATACATTATAACCCCAACCTTGCAAATCTACACGCGAGCCGTAGGTACTAAATCCTGCTCTTGCATGATTGGTATCTGGTGTGCCAGCCCCTACGATAATAGCGCCGCTATTCCCCCGTTGCATATAACTAGCATACTCTGGCGCATCGAGATCTTGGTTGCCATTGCCGGCGGCAGCAATAATGACAATACCAGTATCTGTAGCGGCTTTGGTAAGATCCCAAACGCTATAGTTGTACTCGGCCACTACATAATTCGGATTGTCTTGCGTAGCATTGACTCCGCCTGTTTGCATTTCATACAAAATAATTTCGCCAGGTGCACTTTCTTCAATTGCCAAAGACACAGCCATCACGCGGTTATAACCATATTCTGCAGTTCTCTCAGGGTATAAAATTCCTTCTTCTACACCATGCGCTAAGCCTGTAACGCCATAATCGCCATCGTGGCCAAGCATCACCCCAAAAGTTGCCGTACCGTGTTCCCAAAAATTATTTGGTGTAGTTGTAGGTGTTACACTTTCTGCAAAATGCACGTGGCTGGCATCGTTAAATTCTTCGTGATAGGTGTTAAAACCGTATTCAACGTTCTTCACATTAACATTTTGTCCGTTGTAGCCCAAATCCCAAGCATAGGCCATATTTACTCCCGGATTTTCGTAAATATACAGTTGACTATCGGTATAATCTGGTGTAGCAGGGGCGATATCAAATGGAGGCGGAATCATTTGTTGATTTATCTTTTCGTAATGTCTAATACCAGACTGATTCTCTAACCAATCAACCAACGTTTTTTCTTTGTCTTCGTTAAGATTAATGTATTGAATATCAAATGTATGACGAATATTATTTATCGATTGGCTGTGGCCAATAAGTTTTATGGCTTGGTTTTCCATCTCTTGCAAACGCTCTTCGCTAAAAGCATAAGAATATTTGATTTCGCCAAGGTGCTCTGGCAAAATATTGACAATTTTTTCTTTGATATTTGCATCGGCTTGGTAGGCAATTCTGTAATTTACGTTTTGAGCCGTTATCCATTGGGCAAACATCAACAAGGTGATTGAGTATAGTTTTTTCATGAAAAATGATTTGGAATGGTAAATATAACAAAAAAAACCTCTTGATACTTTCAAGAGGTTTTTGGAGGCATCTAGCGGATTCGAACCGCTGTACGAGGTTTTGCAGACCTCTGCCTAGCCGCTCGGCCAAGATGCCATTTCAATTGGACAGCAAATCTACTATAATTATTTTTATTTCAAAAATATTTTTGATGAATTTATTGTCTTTGTTCTTTCAATGCAATAGTGACCATTTCTACATCGCCGCCAATAGGAGGGTTTATTTTAGAAACTTCGAGCCAAATGGTGTTTACCATAGCAATTTCGTCAAAAATGCGAGAAATGATGCGTTTGGCTACTTTTTCGAGTAGTTTTGATCGTTTGGCCATCTCTTCTTTGACAATGGCGTTGAGGTGTACATAATCTACCGTGTCTGATAGCTCGTCGCTTTGCGCAGAAATACTGAGGTCGGCCTCTATGGCGAGGTCTACGCGGTATTCTGAGCCTATTTTGGCTTCTTCTTCCAAACAGCCGTGATTGGTGTACACTCTGATGTTTTTTAATTTGATGATTCCCATATTGTGTTGGTATAACTAATGAGCCACGAAGCAATTTTTGTGCTTCGTGGCTTTAAAAAAAATTAAATAGAAATTAATTACCAAATTTTGACTCTTTCTTCCGGTTTCAAATACAATTTGTTTTCCGGAGTAATGTCAAAGGCTTCGTACCAGCTATCTACGTTTTGCAATGGTACATAAGCTCTATACATGCCTGGTGCATGCGGGTCTGTTTTTACTTGATTTTTGATGGCCTCGTCTCTCATTTTGGTTCTCCAAATGGTACCCCAAGAGATAAAAAATCTTTGCTCTGGCGTAAAACCATCGATGTTTTCTGGACGACCGTTGTCTGCCAAATACAATTGTAGCCCGTCATAAGCAGACTGCACACCACCAAGGTCACCAATGTTTTCGCCCAATGTAAAGGCTCCATCTACAAAAGTGTCTGGCAATGGCTCTAAGGCCGAATATTGGTCTGCCAAGGCTTTACCCAGTTGTGTAAACTGTTCCAAATCTTTGTCTGACCACCAGTTTACTAGGTTTCCGTCGGCGTTGTAACGCGAACCAGAGTCGTCAAAACTGTGCGAAATTTCGTGTCCGATAACT
>JBFHGP010000016.1:0-26920 GCA_041583035.1 Flavobacterium sp. | reverse complement strand
TTATTATATAGCAAAGATTATGTGGGCATTTCATTTAGAAAATGGAGGCACATATTTACATATGATAAACAACTTTCTTGTTTATTATGATAAGGATAATTTCCGATTACAGAATATAACCAGTTACAATCTAAAAAATTGGAAAAGAAAAAAAGTAGGTAACATCATGTATTTGTTTGAGAAGGATTTTTTCTTTAATCATGATAAAGCAGATGAAATGCTTAATTTTCACAAAAACATTTCTTTGTTTTTCGAACACACCCCCTTTGATTTTACTTATGTTGTCTGTAAAAACACAAACCATATGTATAATACACTAGGCTATGATTTTCATACTGATATGTACGGATCAGATACAAGTACAGGCAGTGCCTATGTAGAAGATGCTCTAATTTTTTCAGGAAATAATAGTGAAATATATCGACATGAGCTAATCCACTTACATATTAATAAGAAGTTTGGATTCGTGAATAATTTTTTAGAAGAAGGATTGGCTACTTTTTTAGGTGGGTCTAGAGAAATTGCTTATGAAGCTCATTTATCAAAGCTTAAAAAATATTTTGAATCTAAACCAAATAGTGTTTTTTTTGAAATTTGTTTTGAGGGTAATTTAGACAAAAACACATCAATGCCATACATAACTGCTGCGTTTATTTGTGAAACGGTATATGAAGATTGCGGAAAAGAGCAACTTTTCGAAATGCTGAATGTAGTTGGTAAAGATAATACAAAAAAAAATCTGAAGGATTATTTAAAGTCAATCTATGAAGTAAACACAGATACTGATTTAAACCAGCTGATTGTTAATAAAATCATAAATAAAAATGATTAATCCAAAAATAACAGAAAACATACAAATACTTTTATACAAAGAAACCTCTTCTTTATTAGAAAAACTAAATTTTGAAAATGACAAAACATTTTCAGAGCCTTTGTTGTTTGCTTATTTTAACAGTAAAAAGCACACCCCTTTTCCAAAAGAGGTATTGGAAGAACTCCCGCTGCGCAAAGTCTCCCGACTTTGAGCAACAATAAAGCCTACGCCCAGTCCACAGATTTAACTTCGTTCAGTCGGCTAAAGCTTCGAGTGCAATCCGAGCAGACAAAGTGCAGAATTAAATAAAACAGCCGTTGGTATAATTGTATGATAAAAAATCAGTACCTTTATCAATCAACTATCAATACCGACTTTATGAGAAAAGAATCAGATTTGTTAGGAGAGTTAGCTGTGCCCAAAAACGCATATTACGGCGTACAAGCCCAGCGAGCGATAGAAAATTTCGCCATATCATCACACAAACTTTCGCAATATCCGATATTTATCAAATCGTTAGGCGTAGTCAAATTGGCTGCGGCACAAGCCAATCACGAGTTAGGACTCTTACCAACAGAGATTTTTAACCCTATTGCAGCAGCCTCTCAGGCACTCATCGATGGTAAATATACCGCCGAGTTTCCGATAGATATGATGCAAGGCGGTGCAGGTACATCGGTCAATATGACTGCCAATGAGGTAATCGCCAATATCGCATTAGAGCTAATGGGCAAGAGCAAAGGCGATTATCAATACTGCTCACCCAACGACCACGTCAACCAATCACAATCAACCAATGATGCCTATCCGACGGCGTTAAAAATAACTTTGTTTGAGCAAAACAAAGCCTTGGTAGATGCGTTAGAAAAACTATATTTTGCCTTTGACAAAAAAGCAGAAGAGTTTAGAGAAGTAATCAAGATGGGGCGCACTCAGCTGCAAGATGCCGTCCCGATGACTTTGGGGCAAGAGTTCGAAGCTTTTGCGTTGATGCTCAAACGTGAGGTAAAAAATCTACAAGAGGTAAGCCTACAATTGTTAGAGGTAAACATGGGCGCCACAGCGATAGGCACAGGCTTGAATGCACCAAGAGGTTATGCCGAGCTGTGTGTAGACAAAATTGCGCAGATTACGGGCGAACCGGTTACTTTGGCCGAAAATTTGGTCGAAGCAACTTCAGATACTAGCGTTTTTGTCGATTATTCTTCAGCATTAAAAAAATTAGCCTTAAAGTTGTCAAAAATCAGCAACGATTTACGTTTGTTGAGTTCGGGGCCACGCACGGGGTTAAACGAAATCAATCTTCCGCCGATGCAACCAGGCTCATCTATCATGCCAGGTAAGGTAAACCCAGTTATCCCAGAGGTGGTCAATCAAATATGTTTTAAGGTCGCAGGTAACGACCTCACCGTCGCTATGGCGTCTGAGGCAGGGCAATTACAGCTCAATGTGATGGAGCCTGTGATAGCACTTTCGATATTAGAATCTATACAATATCTGACCAACGGTATGATTACGCTCAAAGAAAAATGTATCGATGGTATTACTGCCAATGTCGCACATTTACAAAACGAGGTGAGAAATAGTATAGGTATTGTTACCGCGCTCAACCCATACATCGGCTACAAAGCCAGCACGCGTATTGCCAAAAAAGCGCTCGAAACAGGGCAAAGTGTTTATGATTTGGTGCTGGAAGAAAAATTGTTGACCAAGGCACAATTAGATGATTACCTCAATCCGTCAAACATGACTGCGTCGCGGTAGTTGACAATTTGTAAAATCGTATGGAACTGAAACAAATGACGAAAGAATACGGCTATCCGAAGGCGGAAAAGCTCAAGAAAAAAAAACACATCGATTTGCTTTTTTCGGAAGGCAAGTCGGTGTCCAAATATCCAGTTCGGTTGGTTTTTGCACCTATCGACGATGCTTCACAGCCTTATCAAGTAGGTGTGTCGGTGTCTAAAAAATACTTCAAAAAGGCGGTAGACCGCAACCGCATCAAACGATTGTTGAGAGAAGCATATCGGCTAAATAAAAACCGTTTGCCTGATAATCTTCCGCAAGCTTATGCCATGATGTTTTTGTATCATTCGCGAGAAAAATTAAGCTTTGCTGACCTTCAAGAAAAAGTGGTTTTGTTGATGGATAAATTTTCGCAAACTTTTTCAGAAGGATGATTGGATTGTAAATTGCTTAAAATTAATTAGTTGAATGTGTTTTTGGTGATGTCGTCTAATTGATGTAGAGTTAACACAACCTCTTTATTATCACATACTATTAAAAAACAGCTAACGTATTGTTTACATACACTTGCTTTCTTTGCCGAAGTTAAAACAAGTAAGTATGAGAATTATTCTAACAATGATGGTGCTGTTTTTTTCGAGCGCACTTTTTGCTCAAGACGCACTCACGGTAAAAGGTAAAGTAATCGATTTTGCTACTGGAGAGCCTTTGCCTTATGCAACTGTAATGGTTGTCGAACAAGAAATCGGTGTGGATACCGAAGAAGACGGAAGTTTTACTTTGGTCTTAAATTCGTTTCCGGCTCAATTAGATATTGAGTATATGGGTTACGAAAGCACTTCTCAAATGCTCGAAGCAAAGTCGGACGACTTGTTGTTTGAGTTGATTTCGATGGAGAATGACTTAGAAGGTTTGGTCATTACCGTATCGAGAAATAAAGCAGACGAGAGCGTTTTGCTTGACGAGCAGAGAAATTCGATGGAGATTAAACAACAGATTGGTGCACAAGAGCTTAGTCGTAAAGGTGTAAGCGATGTGGCCGTAGCGGTGACCAAAACCACCGGTGTGGTAAAACAAGAAGGTGGCTCTGGAAGTATTTTTGTACGCGGACTTGGTGACCGTTACAACAGTACTGCCATCAACGGTTTGCCGATGGTGTCAAACAATCCTGATACAAAAAATATTGACCTTGGGTTGTTTTCTACCGATTGGGTAAAGTTTGTTTCTATCGACAAAGTATATTCGGTAAACAATTATGGTGATTTTGGCGGTGCTAATGTAGATGTGGCCACGCAAGTAAACGACAACAAACGCTTTTTGGCTGTGTCTATCGGCGCAAGCGGTAACACTCAAGCGATGGGCGAGTCAGACTTTAGACTACAAGACGGACGTAGTGGTCTTGGTTTTTCTGACAACAGCATGCCAGATAATCCATTAAACACACACAATTTTAAACCTTTTAATGCAGACAAATCTCCATCACCTTTTGGCGGAAGTTTTGGTTTGCAAGGCGCAACATATTTTGATGTTGGCGAACAAGGTTTGCTCAATGTTTTTGGTAACTTGTCTTTCTCTAACGGATACAAATACCGCGAAGGAATCAACAAAACAGTAAATGCGCAAGGCGTAAGAACAAAAGACTTTTGGCAACAATCTTACAGCTACGAAACATCGACTACTGGGATGTTTAATGCTGATTATCAGATCAATGACAATCATAAGGTAGGTTATAACTTGTTGTTTATCAATAGTTCTAATTTGTCTAACGATATTTATGATGGTTATTTGGTAGATATTGCTGAGAGCGAAACAGGCGGTATTATTCAGCGTAACACTTATGTGCAAAATCAGTTGTTCTCTAATCAATTGTTTGGTGAAAGCAAACTAAACGACCAGTGGCAAGTAAACTGGGGATTGTCTTACAACAATGTAAAAAGTGATGTGCCAGACCGTACACAAACGACTATCGGATGGAGCGAAAACCAAAATACTTATGAGGTGATTCGCCAGTCGAGATCTGATAACCACAGATATTTTCATGAGTTGACAGAAAACGAAGTGGCTTTTAATGGCGAAGTGCAATATGCTTTTGCCAAAGACGAGGTGAGCGAGACTTATAAAGGTAGATTTAGAGCTGGATATAACGGCCGAATGAAAAAACGTGATTTCAACGCTTGGCAGTTTAACTACGAAATCAATGCCGATGATTATAGCACAACGCCTAATGAGTTGGATAGCTTTTTTAGCCAAGAAAACTTTGACGCTGGAGTGTTTAGCTTGGTAACATTCCGTGGGAATACCGCCAATGCTTTAGAACCACAATATTATGAAGGTGATCTTAATGTGCACGCATTTTATGCAATGGTAGATTATCCGTTGACAGATAAGTTAGACTTGTCAATAGGTGGTCGTTTTGAGTCGATCAAGCAAGATGTAAGCTGGAAAACGCAGTTGAGCGACGAGGCAACAACAAACAACTTGGAGAAAAACGCCTTTTTGCCGATGATTAACCTTAAATATACAATCAATACCTCACAAAACTTGAGGTTTGCCGCGTCAAAAACGTATACTTTGCCACAGTTCAAAGAAAGAGCGTTGTTTTTGTACGAGAATGTTGACGAAACTATTTTTGGTAACCCAGATTTGTATGCATCAGACAATTATAATGTAGATTTGAAATGGGAGATGTTCCCGAACAAAGGCGAATTGATCTCTGCTACAGTTTTCGGAAAATATATTCAAAACCCAATCAATACAACCAACGTAGCCTCATCATCAAACGATATTACTTATGTGAATGTGGGTGATAAAGGATATGTAGCAGGTATAGAGTTTGAATTGAGAAAAAACCTTTTTTACATCAACGGCAATCCAGACCATAATTTTACTGGTGGATTAAACTTTGCCTACATGAGCACCAATCAAGATTTGGATAACGAAAAAGTAGCTAACGAAACTCGTTTTAATACCAACTTTACTTATGACGAAGCATCTTTTACAGGCGCTGCCGATTATTTGGGTAACGTAGATATTACTTATACTAATATTTTTAAAGAAAACAAAGAGCTGATGGCAACCTTGGCTTACAATTATAGCTCAGACAAAATTTACGCTTTGGGTAACGAGCAAAAAGGAAACTTGGTAGACAAAGGTTTTGGTATGCTCGATTTGATTGTAAAGATGAAATTCAACGATAAGTTGAGCGCAGGTATATCAGCCAAAAACTTATTGAACCCGAGTATCGACAGAGTACAAGAAAACCTTGACAGCGATATCTTGGTAAGAAGTTTCAAGCTTGGGTCACAATTATCAGCCTCGCTTAAATATCAATTCTAAGTTAACAGCTAACAAAAAATTTACATAGGCTTTGTATAGCCTTGATATAAGCATAAAAATCAACTAACATACAAAAACAGAAGATTAATCATCTTTGCAACAGAAAAATTAAACACAAACAAAGATTATGAAAAAATTAGTTAGAAATGTATTTGCTTTGATGGCTTTCGCCTCAGTAACATTCGTAAGTTGTGATTCGTCTGATGACAATACAACAGGAGGAGACAACCAATTTGAAGTTAATCCTTCAGATTTTAAAGGAACAATCGACAACGGAACTGTAACTTTGAGTGCCGATGTAGAATACAGACTAACAGGTAAGCTTGTAGTAGAAGATGGCGCTAAGCTAATCATCCCAGCAGGTACAAAAATTGTAGGTACAGGCGGAACGTCAGCATACATCGCAGTTGCACAAGGCGGGAAAATCGAAGTAAATGGTACGAAAAACAACCCAGTAGTAATGACCGGTGTTGAAGAAACTCCTGGTAACTGGGGTGGATTGGTAATCTGCGGAAAAGCACCAATCAACAAAGCTGAATCTGCAACATCTGAGGTAGCTGAGCTTACTTATGGGGGTACGATAGCTGACGACAATTCTGGTGTGATTCGTTATTTGAGAATCGAATATTCTGGAGCCAACTTTAGTACTGAAAAAGAATTTAACGGACTGTCATTGTTTGGAGTAGGTAGCGGTACTACTGTTGAGTATGTACAAGCTTACAACGGATCTGACGATGGATTTGAGTTTTTCGGAGGTACAGTAAGTGCAAAATATTTGGTATCTACTGGCAACGAAGATGATTCGTTTGACTGGACAGAAGGTTGGGTAGGACAAGAAAACCAATACTGGTATGCTAAACAAAACTCAGCAATCGGTAACAGAGGTATCGAAGCTGATAACAACTCTAGCAACCACATGGCAACGCCAATATCTTCACCAAAAATCCAAAACATGACCTTGGTAGGTAGAGGAGATACAGGTAACGAGCCAGATGCGTTAAAACTACGTGTAGGTACACATGCCAATATCGATAACTTGGTAATCAGTAACTTTGGTACAGGTTTCAACATCGAGCACGACGCAAGCATTGCAGCAGTAGCTTCGGGAGACCTAAAAGTGACAAACGTGAAGTTTATGAACGTTGCCACTATGGCCAAAGGTAAAGATAACAACGGTGACAGTGCTGATGTAAGCGGAGTTTATACAGAAAACAACGCTGCAACAGGCGCCGGAAACGGAGCAGAAGCACCATCTTGGACACAAGGTTGGACAAGATAAGCAAGGTATCATAAATTAAACATAAAATTACCTGTCAACAATGGCAGGTAATTTTTTTGGCATCAACTTTGCATAATTCAAATAGGAGAAAATAAATATTTTTTGTACATTTACCCTAATTTATTGATTATGAAAAGTAACTATCTATATATTTTACTGTTGTTTTTTGTGTTCAACCTTAGTGCTATGGCGCAAAGCCAGCAAAATGATGCGCAAAAAGATAACCAAATCGAGGGCTTACAGATCTATCCAAATCCGGTAACCAATAAACAAGTAGTGGTCTCTACCGAGTCTAAAACAGCCAAGCAAATAGAACTTTTTGACTTGTTGGGCAAAAAAGTTTTTACTACTCAGTCTGAGGGCGAACGCACTGTTTTGCAGTTAGACGACCTCAAACCAGGTGTTTATTTGATTAGAATAACAGAGAAAAAACAAACCGTTACCCGTAAACTCGTCCTCAAATAGTTAACGTTTTCTTGATATTGGATATTGTACAACAAAAAAAAATATTTGTACTTTTGCACCGTAAATAATCATTAAAATAAAAATATTATGAAAAAACTTTACACAGCAATCGCCATTGTAGCTATGGCATTTACTACACAAGCACAAACTCCATTAAACACAAACGGAAGTTTAGAAGATTGGACTGACGGTACTACACAGCCAGACGGATGGTTCATTTCTTCTAGTAACTTATCAAATGGGATCATTTCTAAGATAGAAGGAGATGCACAAGATGGTGATATCTCATTAAAAATAGAAGCAAGAGCAGGTTCTAGCGGAAATAATAATGGAGGATTACAAGATATTGAAGTAACAGCAGGAGAAACTTACACTGTTAGCTTTTGGTACAAATCTGAAGGAAACGAACTAGAGTTCAAACATTGGATTCAATGGAGAACATTGAATGAGGAGGGAAACAATGTTAATTTACCAGAAAACGTAGAAACTTTTCAACCGGGAGATTCTCATGTTGCGGTTTCAGAATGGACAGAAGTAGTAGTTTCTGAGGTTGCGCCAGAAGGAGCTATAGGCATACGAGTGAATTTTAGAAATTACGCAAATAGTAGTGATATTTATATTGATAATGTAACTGTTTACGAAGGGACAGCCTCTGTAAAAGACAACAACATCGAAGGTTTGAACATTTATCCAAACCCTGCCAACGACTTGGTAAACGTTGTGTCTAGCAGCTTGTCAAACAAAGATGTGGTAATCACCAACTTGTTAGGTAAAACTGTTTTGAGAGCAAACGTAAGTCAAACCGTAAATATCTCATCATTGTCTGCAGGTGTTTACATGATGCAAATCACACAAGACGGAAAATCAGCTACTAGAAAATTGGTAGTAAAATAATCTGTCAACAACAATATTTACAAAGCAACTCTTTTTAGGGTTGCTTTTTTTATGGTGATTCGTCATAAAAATTCACCTTTCTTTAGTAGATTAAATTTTTTTTTTATATATTTGATTTCTACTGAATTAAATAAATATAAAATCATGAAAAAAATATTGTTTTTTGCTTTGATGGCTGGCTTTAGTTTTCAGGCTCAAGCACAGCTAAATAACGCAACCATCGAAGAGGTGCAAAGAAATATCGAGAATGTAGCCGAATATGTAGAGCAAGATATGAATTTGCTCAAAGAGCATGTTGATCATGTATCGCAAGACGGACTTTTGGAGGCTAGACGTTTGATGAAAATGAAGTACGAAAAATTGACTTCTCCAGACATTACCAAAGAGGCAATTGGCAAATTTAGCCACTCACTCAACGAGAGATTACACGCTTTGATAGGTGATGAATTTCAAAAACTTGCCGATGATGAGAGAGTTATCAGACAGTTGAACGGTCTGAGTCTTTTTGTGAATAAAAAATAATAAAGCTTAAGGCTAATAAAAACTCCTTTTGGTATGCCAAAAGGAGTTTTTTGTTTATTGATTATCAATTTCTTCCTGTACTGTTTCCCAGTCAGTCATTGCTTGGTCTAGCTCCTTTTTTTGCTTTTCGTAGCGCGCAAACCACTGTGTGTCGTCCATTAGTTTTTCATAATTTTGGGACAACTCTTTATCTGCTTTAGCAATCGATTTTTCTAAATCACTGATTTTACTTTCGAGTTTAGACAACTTATTTTGCAAGGTTTTCAACGCTTTTTGCTGTTCGTAGCTCAATTTGTTGTCAGGCTTTTCCTCTTGTTTTTGTACGGGTTTTTTGCCCTGTTGTTCGCTTTCAAAAGCACGCATATCAGCCATTTTGCGTTCTTCCAAAAAATAATTGATATCACCCAAATATTCTTTGATGTTTTGGTTTTTAAACTCATACACCTTGTCAGTTAGTCCTTCCAAAAAATCACGGTCGTGAGAAACGATAACTAAGGTGCCTTCAAAACTTTTGAGAGCTTGTTTGAGCACATTTTTCGACGCAATATCTAAGTGATTGGTAGGCTCATCCATCAACAAAACATTGATAGGTTTGAGCAACATTAAGCAAAGTGCTAGCCTGTTTCGCTCACCTCCAGACAATACTTTTACCTTTTTTTCAACATCATCACCTCTAAACAAAAACGCTCCAAGCATGTCTCTTACTTTTGCCCGATTGCTATCATCAGCGGCGTCAATCATTGTATCTACAATGGTTTTTTCGCCATCGAGGTAATCTGCTTGATTTTGCGCAAAGTAGCCAATTTGTACGTTGTGCCCTTGTTTAATGATTCCTTTGTAATCAAATTCGTCCAAAACAGCTTTGATTAAGGTTGATTTTCCTTCGCCATTTTGCCCAACAAAAGCAATTTTGTCTCCACGTTCTATATTCAGGTTTAGATTTTTGAGGATGACTTTATCGTCAAAAGATTTTTCAAATTGATCAATCTCTAGCACGATTTTTCCTGGATTTATCGATATCGGAAACGAAATATTCATCACCGCATTGTCTTGTTCGTCTACCTCGATGCGTTCTATTTTGTCAAGTTTTTTGATAAGCGATTGTGCCATAGAGGCTTTGTTGGCTTTTGCCCTAAACTTGTTGATGAGTTTTTCAGTGTCCTCAATCATCTTGGCCTGATTTTTCTGTGCTGCCAACTGATTAGCTCTCATTTCTTCACGCAAAACCAAATATTTTGAATATGGCTTGTTGTAATCGTAGATTTTCCCCAACGATATTTCGATGCTTCTGTTGGTCACATTATCCAAAAAGGTTTTGTCGTGTGATACCAAGACCACCGCTCCCGTAAAAGCGTTTAAAAAGCCTTCTAGCCATAAAATACTTTCTATATCGAGGTGGTTGGTTGGCTCATCCAACAGCAATACGTCGTTGTTTTGCAACAACAATTTTGCCAATTCGATACGCATGCGCCATCCGCCCGAAAAGGTTTCGGTTTGGTTGTTGAAATCACTCGGTTTGAAACCCAATCCCAAAAGCACTTTTTCAGCTTGTCCTTGGTAATTATATCCGCCCAAAATTTCGTATTGATGGGTGAGTTCGCTCAGTTTTACAATCAATTCATTGTAACTTTCTGACTCATAATCTGTGCGTGTCGCCAGTTGTTCGTTGATATGGTCGAGCTGTTTTTCGATAGCTTTTATCTCAGTAAATGCCTGATAGGTTTCATCCAAAACAGTTTTGCCTGATTCAAAATCGAGGTCTTGTTTTAGAAAACCAATACGCAGATTTTTTTCGGTAGCGATACTCCCACCGTCAGGCGCTATTTCGCCAGAGAGCACTTTGAGCATGGTAGATTTTCCTGCTCCATTTTTGCCAATCAAACCTACTCTGTCACCAGCATTGAGCCGAAAGGTGATTCCTTCAAAAAGATTTTCGCCAGAGAACGAAACGGTGAGGTTGTGTATGTTTAGCATGTTAAATTAAATTTTGTTTTTTGTAATATCTTTTGATGTCTATTTCTTGTGGCAGAATAGCTGTTTTTTCTATATGATCAAACAACTGCTTTGCCAGGTAAGGGCCAAGTAACACACCGCGAGTACCCAAGCCGTTGAGCAGGTGCATATTTTTGTGTTGATGATGTGTGCCTACTAGTGGCCGTCTATCCCGAACGGTTGGCCTAATGCCTGCTTTGTGGTCGATGAGCTCAAAAGGTAAATCTATCAAAGTTTTGAGGTCATTGATCAGTTGTTTTTTGCCTTCTTCGGTTGGGGTGTTGGTTTTGTCTTTCCAGTCATAGGTTGCACCCACTCGGTAGATATCGTTGCCCACGGGAAGTACAAATATATTAGATTTTAGAATTACCGACGCGTCTAATTTGGGTATGCGTACGCTAATGACTTCTCCTTTGGTTCCGTCTAACGGCAAATTGTTAAAATAGGGGTTTTGGTTTATGGCAAAGCCTTCAGCAAAAATGATGTGCTTTGCTTGGATATTTTTATACTCAATTTGTTCGTTGGTGATTTGAAGTTGGTCATAATCAAATTCTTCAAATATCAACTGATTGTTTTTGTTGAGTTTTTGCTGCGAAAGCTTTACAAACTTTTTTGTATCTACATAACCAGATTGATGCACTTCTCCATACCCTAATGGTGATTGCACACCTGAGATTTTTTGATGTATAATTTTGTCGTTGAGGTAGGGGGCAAGTGTGTTTTTGTCGCAAGCAGTAAACCAATCGTTTTGTTCTTCGGTATTGGCAAACTTTCTGAACAAAGGAATGTCGTGATAAAAATTGGCGTGCAAATGCGTTTCTTCATTTTGGTAAAACACTTTTGCTAGTTGCATTTGCTCATCGGCTTGCCAGATTGCCGTAAACCTTTTGAGCACTACAGGATTATACAGTCCAACAGCCACTAACGAAGATTTACTTTTCTTGGGACTGTCAATGATAAGGAATGTTTTGTCGTGCTGTCGACAGTAACTAGCAAAACATAGTCCTGCCAAGCCTCCGCCGATAATGAGATAATCTGTATGCATAATAAAAAAAAACTCTTACAAAGGTAAGAGTTTTCTATAGTTTTATGGTGATTTATGTGTTAGTTTGACCACAAATCATCTTCCATATTACGGATGTTGTTTTTGATGCGCTCAGCTTCCATCAATTGGAACCAAGCATTTTCGCCAACTTGTTCTTCGATAGTAGCATCTTGGATGTTTTCTACTTTGTAGATAGCCGATGAAAATCTTCTTGCATTAAACAAATAATCAAAGTTGATTTTCTTGCGTGGGTTTTTCTCATTGTAGGCATAGTTGCTAAACAAGAGGTTTCTCACGTTCGGATCTGGGTAAAAAATCCAGAAAAGCTCGATGGCTTGCCATTCTTCTTTGGCATATCTTTTGGTGTTGATGTCATACACAACTGGTGCAATACCAAGTATTCTGTACTTCAATTCACCTGCATTTCTGTCAAAATACCAGATACCTTTGGTGTGGTATTCGATTACATCAGTTGCTTTGAGGTTGTATTCCACGATGTATTGTGGGTCAATTTCTTCACCAAACAACAATTGGTCAAAACCTTCAGGCATCGTATCTCTTCTAGAGAATTTATCTTTCAACTGATTGTAAGTCAATTTTACTTTGAAGTCATCAGTTTCATAGATTTCGTTGATGTCTTTTGCCTTTACAGCATCCAACAAAACGTCAAATAATGGTTTTCTATTATCAGTTTCTCTTTCTGGGTAGTAATATACCAAGTTTGCTCTTTCGTCTAATGGAATTGTCTCCCAAACCATTTTTGAAAACAAAATATCGTTTTCGTTGATGTGTGGGTAAGGTACAGGGCCATCGGCTTCAGCCATGATATCCTCGATACCTTTGTTGGTGATTTCGTCAGGCGACTTTGCATTGAGTAGGTAGTTTTGCGCCATTACGCCAAAGCTACTTACTAGAAACAAAGCACTAAGAAATAATTTATTTAATTTCATAATCTATACTTTTTTATTGGATGGTATAAGTTGCATCTGCTGCATCTTTAGTTCTCATGTCAACACCAGAGATTTTGGTTTTGATTCCTGTAATTCTTACAATATCTCCTGGTTTTAACTGGTCAGCTTTTCTTTTTGCAGTCTCAGAAAGTCTTGTACTTCCTCTAACTACTTCAGAACCTAAACTTCTAGGGAAAATGATAGTGTATTCTGTTACTTGTAATGAAACATCAAATTCAAAATCATCAAATTGAGCACTAATTGTAGAAATTTTTAAGTTCTCAACAGGTCCGCTAGCAGCTTCAGTTCCTCTAATTTTACCAAAAGGTTTAGGCACTGGTTTTACTCTAAACATTTGTTGATCTTTTACGGTAGTCCCGTCTGGCAGTGTACCAGTAGCAGTAATTACCACTTCTCTTGTTGCTGCAGGGGTCAATACATATTTACCGTTTCCTGTTTTTCTCAAGCTACCACTAGATGTAGTTACAGTAACTTTGTCACTTGAGATACCAGCAAATGAAGCAGAAATAGGGTTTTCTAATCCCATATAAACCACGTTCATTCTGTCAGCAGCAATCGTTGCTGTTTTTGGTCTAGGTACTACTACATAGTTAGAGTCAAGGATGTCAACTGGAATAGGATTACCATCTTCTAAGAAGGTGAATTGCCCAGAGAATTTATGCTCTCCTACGTTTCCTGCTCTAGTGTTTATCTGAACTTGTCCATTCTTAAACACATTATCATTTTTCAAATCGATGTTTTGTCCGTTTACAACAACTTTTGTAGGCACGGTTTTGTTGTCATATCTTGCGAGTACAACGCTACCAGTAATAGTTTCTCCTTCAAAATACACAGATTTGTCTGTAAAAACCATTGCTTTGTAGTTGCTTAGTGAAGCAGCTTGTTTGTAAGAATTTCCTAAGAAAAGATTGTAAGCTTCTTGTTCTACCTGACGAACATCATTTTGCATAGATGATATTTTTGCCATAGCAGAAACTGCTGGTAAGCCTTTGTAATGGTATTCTAGGTATGGCATTGCAACACCTGCAGACGTTTCTACATCGTTTGTATTGAAACGCTCGTTGAGGTTGTCTCTCAAAAATCTATAGCTTTGTTCTTCATCTCCGATTATTGCAAGAAATTTTTCTCTATAATCGTTGATTTTTGCTACGATCTCTTCTCCTTTTTCAGAATATTGCTCTTTGTTAAACCACTCATAATTGATGATTTTTGATTTATCCATTTGTTCGTATGGCAAATCTCCATTTTCATCTCTGTCTTTTTCAAATGGTTCTACAACAGATTGTTTAAGTGTTTGTAAATAAGCATTAAAATCATTTGATAATGCGCTTATTTGCGTCGCCTTGTCGTTGAGTGGACCAAAACGTAATGACTCTTCTTCTGCTTTCATTGAAAGTTGAGTAAGTAATGCCTCGTTTTGAGCTTCAGCGTATTCGTTCGAGCGTTCAAACTTATCGCTCATCATGGCAAAGGCGGTCAATGCTTCCCTGGACATATTAAGTGCCATCATCGCGATAAACACCAGATACATCAGGTTAATCATTTTTTGCCTTGCTGTTAGTTTTCCTCCAGCCATAGTCTAGTTTTAAGTTTTTGTTATTATTAAAGAGCGTTTTTTCCCATAGCTGTTAGCATACCACCATATACAGCGTTAAGCGTAGATAGGTTGGCTCCTAAAGTTTGCATTTGCTCTTTTAATTTCAAGTTGTTTTCGGCTACTTCTCTGTTGATATCAGCGTTTTTAGTAGCGCTATCCAACTGTGATTTGTACATTTCGTTCAATGAAGCCAATTGTGTAGCAGCTGTACTCATTTCTTCGGCATATTTGTTTGAAGATGCTACGGCATCAACTGTAGGCGCAATACCTTTTGCTGCTGCCTCAAAGTTTTGGATGCTGTTTCTCAAGCCTTCCATCAACTGACCGTCGATTTTTGCTTCTTTCAAGATATTGTCTAATTTTTCTGACAACATTTCTCTTTCTGGTGCTGGCGCTACGGCTCCACCGCCAACAAATCCAGACGCGTTGTAATCTCCGCCTGCGTAGTTTCCGCCGCCGTTACCAGCTGCTGCATTACCGCTACCAGTTGTGATTGCTCCGCCACCTGTGCTTGCTACTTGCATGGCTCTTGGTTCGCCACCTGCTAATTCAGGGTAAACTCTAGACCAGTCAAATTCATCATCTACCGGTTCGAATGCCGAGATAGCAAAGATAATTGCCTCAACAACCAAACCTACTGTAAGCATGTTGTCACCATTCAATGGACCTAATTCCATGTGAGTAATTTTAAACAACGCTCCTATAATTACCACAGAAGCTCCCATTCCGTAGCAAAAGTTCATTAATTTTTTTGGTATTGCCATAACTTTATTGTGTATTTAATTTTTGTTTGTGTACTTAATTTTGTTTTTGATTATCTTCCGCTTCTTCCGCTAGTTGGGATATTTCTTTCGTCAACAGCTGGTCCTGCGGCTTTGAAAACAGTTCTGAAACCGATGTATGATCTGGCAGAATCTTTGTCTTCTTTGTCACGTGTAGCTACTTGTAAGAAATAAGAAGGGTCTCTCCAAGAACCACCACGTACTACTCTAAGAGGGTTGGTTTCTGCGGCCACTGCTTTAGCAGTAAAGTTTGCGTTAGTTACATAAGCACCTTGTACGTATGCATCAGCACACCACTCTGCTACGTTACCTGCCATATTGTACAAGTTGTAACCGTTAGGTTTGTATGATCTTGCTTCAGCGGTAAACATTGCTCCATCGGCAGCATAATTGCCACGGTCTGTTTTAAAGTTTGCTAAGAAACATGCTTTTTCGTCAGTCACGTAAGGTCCACCCCATGGGTACATACCTTTTTCTACGCCACCTCTAGCAGCATATTCCCACTCTTGCTCTGTAGGTAAACGGTATTCTTCAAAGTTGAAGTTGGCGTTTCTTGATTTTAAGTAAGCATTTTTGTATAAAGTTCTCCACGCTGTGAAGGCTTCTGCTTGTGTTTGTGTGACACCTACAACAGGGTATTCACCATAAGCCTCATGCCAAAAATATTGATCAACCATTGGGTTGGTGTAACTTCCGGTCATTTCTTTTGCCCATACAGTAGTATCTGGGTAAATGTTTACAATTTTTGTTTTCAGATACTTAGATCTTCTGTCTCTAGCACTTGTGGTGTTATCTCTTAGGTTGGCTTCTCTGTCAAAATAAGAGTATTTGAACTGCAATTTAGAAACATCGAAGGTGGTTAGCCCAAGCATATTTTGGTCAGCAGGGATATACAAGCTATCCATTGCTTCTACATAATACTCATCTGGGTAACGACGTGTATCGGTAATTAAGTTTATTTTTTTATTCAATCTTCGCCCTGCATATTCGTCTTCATCCATCGCCATGCTATAGTAGTTGTCGTACATATAACGATCGTAGGCTGATTGATTTTGATTTAATGTAGGGTCTTCTTCTGGTAAGAATGCAAATTCACCAATTCCGCCAGCGGCTGGCTCCATACCCATTTCGTCTGCCATAATGGCCAAACGTGTTCTGATGATTGAATCCTTAACGTGTTCTACAAATTTACGATACTGGTTGTTGGTAACCTCGGTTTCATCCATATAGAATGAATGTACCGTAACTTCTGACGGAGGGGCATCTTCAGCACCTAAAAAATCTTCGTGGGTTTTTCCCATTGTAAAGGTTCCGCCCGGGATGTATGACATACCTTGAGGCTTCTCTGTAATCCAACGTTTTCCTTGAACTCCATCGAGTAGCTCACCTCTATCTCCAGAACCGCAACTGAACAACAATGACGCAACTGCTGCAAGTGTAATGAACTTCTTCATATATTATTTGAGGTTTATTTAATTTTTATAAAGCGTAAACCTATCTATATTTTTTGAATTATACAAAAAAAAATGAAAAATTTTTTAGTTTTTATTTAACATTAGTTTTTTTTGATAGGGTTTACTTACATTAGTTTTTGGTTAATTTTCCACCATATATCGGGGATTTCATTAGATAAAGCTTGCTGATAATCAGCGTGATGACACGGGTGTAGCTTTTCTTTGTTTTGATGATCTTGCCCTGCAATCCACCATCTGTCTGATAAATTACTTTTGTAAAACACCAATTCTTGCATTTCGAGCGGTACTACATATTTATAATAGTCTTCTTTGCTAGAAAATGGATATTCGTACAATCTATAATTAAAACCTTCGATAAAGTACCACATTATTTGCGACAATAGCAAATGATTTTTATTTTTTTTGTGGATATTAAAAATTCCGAAAGTTTTGAGGTGGTCGCTAAATCCGGCGTAACGTGCTAGTGCACAAGCTTCTCGTCCGTCGAAGCCATTGGGTTGCCAAGGTTCGCTTTGCCCAGTGTGCGCGCTTTGTATAGCATGCAGGTCATAACTAACGATATCTGCGTTGCGCATCATCGGCTCGGCAAACTTGATATCTTGTATGATTTCGCCCAATCGATAGGCGTCAAATTGCATTCGGTTGATTAAGTCAATTTCTTCTTGCGAATTAAAATAAGTTTGATAACCTAAATTAACATAATTAATCAAGTTGTTAGGTTCTTCCAAAATTATTCTTGCTACAAACGACTCGGCCAAGTTATCATCATTTGGTACCACATCTATTTTGTTGTCGATGGTCACCAACGATACTTGTTGCTCTAGCGCATCAAAAGCTCTATACATACTATAGGTAATATCTTGTGATGCGCCAATAACAATGGGTAAGATATTTTGTTTGATCAACGAAGCGGTGATTTTTTTGACCAAATAATAAGTATCTTCTGCGGTGTTGCCTGCTGCAATATGTCCCAAATCTACGATAGATTTTGTCCAGTTGCCCGGGTACAAAGCATAAAAACTTTTACGGATTTGGTCAAAATCGGGATTGTCGTTTTGTTTATCGGTGTTATCTACCGATAATATAGCGAGGTCTTTGCCTTCTAGTGATGGGAAATTGCCTGTGGTGTGAAAAGCTGTTTGCGCACCTATACTATATGACGATTTTTGTCTAATATCTATGATAAGATCGTCGCTCAAAGGCTGTAAAAACTCAAAATCCATCGTTGTTATTTTTTCTTGGTTTTTGCTTTGGCTTTTTTCTTGGTGTCGCCTTTTTCTTCAATCAATTTTTTTACTTGCTCCAGCGTCAGGGCTTTGGCGTCAACATCTTTGCTGAGTTCGATTTTTTTCTTGCTGCCATAAATGATGTTTGATCGTCCCCAGCGAGCTTTTTCTACTCTGATGCCTTCGTCTGCCCAATCGTGAATAATTTTGTCTTTTTCTTTCTGTATTTTTTCTTCAATCAAGGTGTTGATATCGGCCTGCGTAAGATTGTCAAAGTCGTATTTTTTATTGACGTTAATAAACAGATTGTTCCATTTGATGTATGGGCCAAATCGTCCTACGCCTTTTTGTACAGGTTTGCTGTCATAAGTTGCGATAGGAGCATCGGCACGCTCGCGTTCGTCAATCAATTCGATAGCTTGCTCTAGTGTAGTGTCTAATGGGTCTTGACCTTTGGGTAATGAGATAAATTTTTTACCAAATTTTACATAAGGGCCAAATCTACCAACGTTGGTCTCTACTTGTTCGCCTTTATATTCGCCCAATTGTTTAGGTAATAAAAACAATTCTAAGGCTTCTTCTAAGGTAATTGTACCAATATTTTGATTTGGGTTGAGGCTCGCAAATTGTTTATCTTCATCATCTGGTGCGCCTATTTGTGCCATCGGGCCAAATTTACCTAAACGCACAGAAATAGGTTTGCCTGATTTTGGATCTGTACCCAAAATGCGTTCGCCCGATTCTCTCTCGGCATTTTCTTCTACATCTTTTACAATCGGATTAAAATGTGAATAAAAAACATTCATCATATCTGTCCAATCTTGATTGCCTGCTGCGATTTCGTCAAAATCTTCTTCAACTTTTGCCGTAAAATTGTACTCCATGATCGACGAGAAGTTTTTTACCAAAAAGTCGGTAACAATAATACCGATGTCAGTCGGAACCATTTTTCCTTTATTGGCGCCTACTTTCTCGGTTTGTGTAGTTGTTTTTACGGTTTCGTTAGTTAGACTAATTACCTTATATATACGTTCGTCGCCTTCGTGGATACCTTTTTCTACATAATTACGTGCAATCACTGTAGAGATAGTCGGCGCATAAGTAGACGGACGCCCGATGCCTAGTTCTTCCAGTTTTTTTACCAATGCTGCCTCTGTATAACGGGCAGGTGGTCTGCTGAATTTTTGTGTAGCAGTGATATCTTTCGGATGCAATTTTTCATTGATTTTCATCGCTGGCAACATACCGCTTTGTTCTTCTTCTTCGTCATCATTACCTTCGAGATATACTTTCAAAAATCCGTCAAAAAGCAATACTTCGCCCGATGCGGTAAACGTTTCAGCGTGTTTGTCTGCAACGATAGATACATGGGTACGCTCTAGTTTGGCATCACTCATTTGCGAGGCGATGGTTCGCTTCCAAATCAATTCGTACAAACGGCTTTCGTCTCGGTCGAGAGTCACGCTGTGTCGCGACATATCTGTAGGTCTGATGGCCTCGTGTGCCTCTTGTGCGCCTTTTGCTTTGTTGGCATACACGCGTGGTTTGCTATATTTTTCGCCATACTGCGTCACGATTTCGTTTTTTGCAGCCTGCGTAGCTTCTTGCGAGAGATTTACGCTATCGGTTCTCATATAAGTGATCAATCCGCTCTCGTACAAACGTTGTGCTACACGCATGGTTTTGCCTACCGGAAAATAAAGTTTTCTGGCAGCCTCTTGTTGTAAGGTAGAGGTGGTAAATGGTGCAGCTGGCGATTTTTTACCAGGTTTGGTTTCGAGTCCAGAGACGGTAAATTCTGCCCCGATATTGTTTTGTAAAAAGGTTTCGGCTTCTTTTTCTGAGCCAAATTTTTTGTCGAGTTTTGCCTTAACCGATTTTTTGTTTAATGTTGTAAATACAGCGGTTACGGTATAAAATGTCTCGGCTTTGAAATTCACGATTTCTTTTTCTCGCTCTACAATCAATCGCACCGCAACCGATTGTACACGCCCTGCAGATAAGCCTCCTTTTACTTTTTTCCATAAAACAGGCGAGAGCTCATACCCGACCAATCGGTCTAATACTCGGCGTGCTTGCTGCGCATTGACCAAGTTGTAGTCGATATCTCTTGGGTTTTCGATAGCTTTTTTTATCGCTGTTTTGGTAATTTCATGAAAAACGATGCGTTTGGTGTTTTCTGGTTTCAGCCCAAGTTCTTCATACAAATGCCAAGCGATGGCTTCTCCTTCGCGGTCTTCATCGGATGCGAGCCATACAATTTGTGCTTTTTTGGCCAAATCTTTCAGTTTTTTTACTACCGATTTTTTGTCGGGAGATACTTCGTATTTGGGTTTGAAATTGTTGTTTATATCTACGCCGATTTCTTTGGACGGAAGGTCAGAAATATGACCAAAACTGGATTCGACTTGATAGTCTTTTCCTAAAAATTTTTCTATAGTTTTTGCCTTTGCTGGCGACTCAACGATGACTAAATTTTTTGACATGAAATGATGTTTTGAATCGCAAAAATAGTTTTTTTTTATGAGTCGAGCAGTATTTTACAAAAAAACCGCCTTTGACCAGAGTCCTAAAAACATGTCAAAATGACATTAAAAATCAAATTATATTATACCTTTGCATACTGCAAGATAAGTATTTAGTTGTATAGGATTATGGAAAAAGTAATTGACGAAAACAAACAAGGAACCAGCCTAGTGTTGGAACAAAAAGAAAATAATGCCAAAAAGCTGTTTATAGAAAGCTATGGTTGTCAGATGAATTTTTCTGACAGCGAGATTGTGGCTTCTATTTTAGCGAATGAAGGATATAATACCACCCAAAACCTCGAAGATGCCGATTTGGTTTTGGTCAACACTTGCTCTATTCGCGACAAAGCCGAACAAACTGTTCGCAAGCGTTTAGAAAAATATAATGCTGTCAAAAAAATTAATCCAGCCATGAAAGTTGGTGTTTTGGGTTGTATGGCCGAGCGATTGAAAAGTAAATTTCTCGAAGAAGAAAAAATTGTAGACATGGTCGTAGGGCCCGATGCTTACAAAGATATTCCCAACTTGTTGAAAGAGGTGGGCGAAGGCCGTGATGCCATCAACGTGATTTTGTCTAAAGAAGAAACCTACGGCGATGTATCGCCAGTGCGATTAAACAGCAATGGCGTTACCGCTTTTGTGTCGATTACCCGTGGTTGTGACAATATGTGTACGTTTTGTGTAGTGCCTTTTACCCGTGGGCGTGAGCGAAGCCGTGACCCGCAAAGTATTATGCAAGAAATTGAGGATTTGTACCAAAAAGGTTTTAAAGAAGTAACCTTGCTTGGGCAAAACGTAGACTCATATTTATGGTATGGCGGCGGACTCAAAAAGGATTTTGAAAAAGCTACTGATATGCAAAAAGCCACCGCTGTAGATTTTGCTCAGTTGTTAGACATGTGTGCCGCTCGTTTTTCAAAAATGCGTTTTAGATTCTCAACTTCCAATCCGCAAGATATGCACGACGAGGTAATCCACGTAATGGCCAAACATCACAATATTTGTAAATATATTCACTTGCCAGTACAAAGTGGTAGCACGCGTATCCTCAAAGAGATGAACCGTCAACACACCCGCGAAGAGTATATGGATTTGGTGGATAGAATCTACAAAATTATTCCAGAGATTGCGCTCTCGCAAGACATTATCGCTGGTTTTCCGACAGAGACAGAAGAAGACCACCAAGATACTTTGTCGCTGATGGAGTATGTAAAATATGATTTTGGATACATGTTTATTTACTCCGAACGTCCGGGTACTTTGGCAGCTCGTAAACTCGAAGACGATGTGCCCGAAGCAGTCAAAAAACGCCGTTTGCAAGAAATTATCGATTTGCAGCAAAAAATGGGCTTGAAACGCACCCAAAGTTATGTAGGCAAAACCGTAGAAGTATTGATTGAGAAAGAATCTAAACGCTCAGACCAACATTGGGCAGGGCGAAATTCGCAAAATACCACCGTGGTTTTCCCGAAAGGTAATTATAAAGTGGGCGATTTTGTCAATGTAAAAGTGAGCGAATGTACCAGCACAACCTTAATCGGTGAGCCGGTAGGATATTCTCCAATGCAAAGTTAAAACTAGTTTAAGGTTTTAAGGTTACTAACTTTATACTTGAAACATCAAACTTGAAACAAACAAAGAATGGAATCAATCCAAAATATAAAACAACGATTTGGGATAATCGGTAACGACCCCAAACTCAACCGAGCGATCGAAAAAGCCATACAAGTTGCGCCTACAGATATTTCGGTGCTAGTCACTGGCGAGAGTGGAGTAGGTAAAGAGAGTATGCCCAAAATCATACATTCTTTATCGCATCGCAAGCACGGCAAACTCATTGCTGTCAACTGTGGTGCTATCCCTGAAGGGACGATAGATTCTGAGCTTTTTGGTCACGAAAAAGGCGCTTTTACAGGCGCGGTTGCCAATCGCGAAGGTTATTTTGAGGTCGCTGATGGCGGAACCATTTTTTTGGATGAGGTAGGCGAACTCCCGCTTACTACACAGGTGCGCTTGTTGCGTGTGCTAGAAAATGGTGAGTTTATCAAAGTAGGTTCGTCTAAGGTACAAAAAACCGATGTGCGCATTGTGGCGGCAACCAATGTAAAAATGTTTGAAGCCATCGAAAAAGGCAAGTTTAGAGAAGATTTATACTACCGATTGAGTACTGTCGAAATCAATTTACCGCCTTTGAGAGAACGCGGCACAGATATTCATCTTTTGTTTAGAAAATTTTCGTCTGATTTTGCTTCAAAATACAAAATGCCGGGCATTAGGCTAACTGATCGTGCAGCCGATTTTCTTACCCAATATCGTTGGGACGGAAACATCCGTCAGTTGCGTAACGTGGCAGAGCAAATATCAGTGATGGAGAGTAATCGCGAGATCGATTTGATGACACTCAAAAGTTATTTGCCCAGCCGTGATGAGCAATTGCCGTCGGTGGTCGGAAAAAAATCTGAAAGCGATTTTGGTTCAGAAAGAGAGATTTTGTACAAATTTCTCTTTGATATGAAAAGTGATTTGAACGACCTCAAAAAACTGACTTTAGAATTACTCAAAAACAACGACAGCCAGCAAGTACAAGAAAACAACAAAAACCTGATCAAAAAAATATATGGACAGCCCGATAATGATTATGATAACCATATTCAGGCACTGCCATCGAGCAATACATCTACCAGCGAAGAAAGCGAATATTTGTCTGCCACACATCAAGAAGATGAAGACGAAAACGATTATCTAATTGCTGAAACGGTTGATGCAGAAGAGAACGAAACTTTGCGTTTAGACCAAAAAGAAATTGAATTAATCAAAAAAGCATTGTCGAGAAACAACGGCAAGCGCAAAGCTGCAGCCGATGAGTTAGGAATTTCTGAGCGCACTTTGTATAGAAAAATAAAACAATACGATTTATAATAAATACATCAAGCAATGTCAAAATATATGCTAATCAACGGTAAAAAGAAAAATATCTACACCTTGATATTCCTGCTAGGGTTGTTGCTCACATCTTGTGGAGCGTACAACTTTACAGGTACCGGAAAAATAGATGCCGAAACTTTTCAGGTCAATTATTTTTTGAATAATGCAGAGCTGGTAGAGCCGGGTATCGAGCGCACTTTTACCACCGAGTTGCAAGATTTGATTCAGAACCAAACCAGCCTGAGTCTCACCACAGCCAATGCAGATTTGGTTTACGAAGGCGAAATCACCGATTACAGAATATCGCCTATGACTGCAACTGCACAGCAAACCGCAGCGCAAAACCGTTTGTATATCGCTATTAACGTGAGATTTACCAACAAAAAAAATCCAGACGATGACTTCGAACGCCGATTTACACATTTTTATGATTATCCGGCCAATGACCAATTGACAGGCGCGTTGCTGACTACAGCTATCGAAGAGATTTATGAACGAATTACCCAAGATGTTTTCAACGCATCATTGGCCAAATGGTAAAACAAACATGAATAATTTTCAAATTTTTAAACAAAAAATACAATTTCCGGAAAGCATCGGCAGCGAAGACTTGGGCTGGCTACAGCAAATAGTCGAAGAATACCCTTACTTGCAGTCGGCTAGGGCGTTGTTGCTCAAAGCGCTATATCAGCACGAAGACGCACGATACAACACACAGCTAAAAACCACTGCGGCTTACACAACTGATCGTGATTTGTTGTTTGATTTTATTGTTTCAGAACAGTTTAATGTTTACCAACCTATTGATATCGATGCTATTGATGTGTTTGATGTTGAGCAAATCAGTACAATCGAACCTGTGCCGGTGGTCGAAAAAATAGTAGAGCCTGCTTATATTGCACCTGAGCCAAAAGTAGAAAAATCTATCGAAAGCCAGCAATTGGAGGAAAAACTAGACATCGGCAAGCCGTTAAAATTTGATGCATCAGAAAAAATGTCTTTTACCGAGTGGTTGCAATTGACCAAGGCTGAGCCTATTGACAAATCGATAGAAAAAAATCAGGCAGAAACTTCTGATGATGATAGCGGACTGTCGGATAAGCTAGAGATCATCGACCGATTTATAGAGAGTAATCCAAAAATATCACCAGTAAAAAGCACTAGTCAACCGTCGGCAGTCAGTGCATCTGTTGATGATTCGTCTTCAACATTAATGACCGAAACATTGGCAAGAATTTATCTCGAACAAAAAAAATATCAGAAAGCAATACAAGCTTATGAAATTTTAATTTTGAAATATCCAGAAAAAAGTAGTTTCTTTGCAGAACGAATTGACGACATTAAAAAATTACAACAACATAATTCATAAACAATGAGCACATTTACTATTTTATTAGTGTTAATTACCATAGTGTCTATTCTATTGGTTGCCGTAATCATGATTCAGAACCCTAAAGGGGGAGGCTTAGACTCTTCGCTTGGTGGCGGAGGCGGTAGCGTTGGTGGTGTACAAAATACCAACAAGTTTTTGGATCAAAGTACTTGGACTTTGGGCGCTATTTTGATTATTCTAATTTTATTCTCAGGAGTGAGCTTTAACGCAGGTTTGGGCAACGAGTCAAAAATATTTGATGAAGATGCTGCTGCTCCAGCACCTGTAGAAAATAGCATTTTGCCAAACGCTGAAGAAACACCAGCGCAAGAAGCGGCAACTACACCAGCCAAAACAGAAGAAACCACGCAGGAATAACAACTGCTTATTTATACACGCAAAGCCGGTGCCTTTAGTGCCGGCTTTTGGTGTTGTATAAACTCAACAAATTTTATATATTTATCCGCATAAAAATATCGTATGGCAAAACTAAAAACCGCTTTTTTTTGTTCGTCTTGTGGGGCACAACACACCAAATGGATGGGGCAATGTACAGCCTGTAAGCAATGGAACACCTTGGTTGAAGAAGTGTTGCAAAAACCAGAAAAATCGGGTTGGCAACCAGCAGCTAATAATCCATCCAAAAGAGTAGCCAAACCTTTGTTGATTAATCAAATTGACACACATCAAGAAGTGCGAATGAATACCCAAGACGGCGAGCTCAACCGTGTGTTGGGTGGTGGTATTGTGCCGGGGTCGGTGGTTTTGTTGGGTGGAGAGCCAGGCATTGGTAAAAGTACTTTGTTGTTACAACTCTCGTTGTTGTTGCCTTTCAAAGTGTTGTATGTGTCGGGAGAAGAAAGTCAAAAACAAATAAAAATGCGTGCTGAGCGCATCAATCCCAACAACAATTCGTGTTATATATTGACCGAGACCAATACCCAAAATATTTTTAAACAAGTAGAACAAACTGAGCCGGATATCGTAATTATCGATTCGATACAAACATTACATACCGACTATGTAGAGTCGTCTGCGGGGAGCGTTTCGCAAATCAAAGAATGTACTACCGAACTCATAAAATTTGCTAAAGAAACTGCTACACCAGTCATTTTGATTGGACATATTACCAAAGACGGCAACATTGCTGGACCCAAAATTTTGGAGCATATGGTAGATACTGTTTTGCAGTTTGAGGGCGACCGCAACCATGTGTACCGAATTTTGCGTGCGCTGAAAAATCGTTTTGGCTCTACAGCCGAATTAGGTATTTACGAAATGCAAGGCAACGGACTGCGAGAGGTGAGCAATCCGTCAGAGATTTTGTTGTCGCATCGCGAAGAACAACTCTCAGGCACGGCAATCGCCTGCACTATCGAGGGTATGCGCCCGATTATGGTAGAAATACAAGCTTTGGTGAGTACGGCAGTTTATGGAACGCCTCAACGAAGCGCCACCGGTTATCATGCCAAAAGACTAAACATGGTGCTGGCGGTATTGGAAAAAAGAGCAGGTTTTCGATTAGGCGCCAAAGATGTTTTTTTGAATATCACTGGCGGCATCACGGTTGATGATACAGCTATCGACCTGGCTGTGGTCGCAGCAATATTATCGTCTAATGAAGATTTACCTATCCTCAAAGATTGTTGCTTTGCGGGCGAAGTAGGTTTGTCTGGCGAGATACGCCCTATCAATCGTGTAGATCAACGCATACAAGAAGCAGAAAAATTGGGTTTTGCTAAAATATTTTTATCCAAATACAACAAAATTAGCTATCAGGCAAAAGCTATCGATGTTTGTTTGGTAAGTAAAATAGAGGATGTGGTTAGCGAATTGTTTGGGTGATTGTATTAATTTTTTTCAAAAATTCAATTTTATTTTTAGGAGAAATAATGATACTTGATTCTCCATAAAAAATTTCAATTCTGTTGTTTGCGCTGGTGGACAAGCC